>JBMCDV010000077.1:0-6743 GCA_048618255.1 Natronomonas sp.
CTCGTAGAACGTCCGGAGCGTCTCGAGGTCGCCGCCGTCCTCGAGGTACGTCTGCAGGCCGGTTCCGAGTCCGAACCACCCGGGGAGGATACAGCGCGCCTGCGTCCAGGAGAACACCCACGGGATGGCCCGCAGGTCCTCGACGGTGCGTTCCCCCGACCGGGAGGCCGGCCGCGAACCGAGATTGAGGTCCTCGATGACGCGGATGGGAGTGGCCCGCTCGAAGTACTCGACGAATCCATCGGTCTCCAGAAGGTCGCGGTAGGCCTCACGGGCGGCGGTGGCTGCCCCCTCCATCGCTTCGTCGCTCGTAGACGGTACGTGGCTCCCATCGTCGTTCGCGAGCGCCCGGTGGCGGGCCCGGAGTTGGGCGTTCAACATCTGTTCGAGATTCCGCTCGGCGATGCGCGGATTGGCGTACTTCTCGGCGATGGCCTCGCCTTGTTCGGTGAACTTGACCTGTCCAGTGACGGTCTCGGTCGGCAACGCCAACAGCGCCTCGTTCATCGAGCCACCGCCGCGGGAGATGGAGCCGCCGCGGCCGTGGAACAGCCGAAGGTCGACGCCGTAGTCGTCGGTGATTGTCGCGAGTCGCTTCTGGTTGCGATACAGCGACCAGTTCGCCGCCAGGAACCCGTTCTCCTTGTTCGAATCGGAGTAGCCGAGCATGACCTCCTGGATGTCGCCACGGGCTTCGACCGCGGCGGCATAGGCATCGTTCTCGAACAGCGTCCCCATGATGCGGCGCGCCCCCGACAGTGCGGATTCGGTCTCCAACAGGGGGACGACGTCGAGCCCACAGTAGCCCGGCAGATCGACGACGCCGGCCTGGTCGGCGAGGAACAGCACCTCGAGGACGTGGCTCGGTTCCTCCGTCATGCTGATGCAGTAGGTGTCGATGGCGTCGACGCCGTACTCGCGCTGCCACTCCGCCAGCGAATCGAACAGCTCCAACACCCGTGCTGGCGTCTCCTCGAACCCCGAGCGCTCGCCCACGTCGACGACCGGCTCGGACTGCAGGATGGCGTCGGTCAACACCTCGACGCGCTCGTCTTCGTCCATCGAACCGTACTCGATGCCGACGTCCTCGAAGACGGCCGAGACCGCCTCCGTGTGATTCTCCTGGTGGTCGCGGAGGTCGAGGCTGGCGAGGCTGAACCCGAAGGTGTCGACCTGCCGTGCCAGCGGGTCGACCGATGCTTCGGCGATCGTCGCAGCGTCGTTGGCCCGGAGACTCGAGGCGATGGCTTCGATATCCGCCAGCAGTTCGTCGGCGTCGGCGTAGCCGCCCTGCCGCACGTCACCGACGCGTTCGATGCGCTCCCGCATCAGCTTCAGTTTCTGCCGGTATGGCTCGTCGGGGTATCGATTTTCGACCTCGCTTGCGAGGCCGGGGAGCCGCGATTTGTCGGCTTCGAGGCGGTCGCTGAAATCCGGTGTGACGCCGGTTCCGCGGCTATCCTGGCTCAACACCCCTGAGAGCCGCTTGCACTCGTCGCGGTACTTCGAGAGGACGACCGACCGCTGGCGTTCGAGCGTTTCGGCTGTCACTTCGGGTGTCACGTAGGGGTTGCCGTCCCGGTCGCTGCCGGCCCACGAACGGAATTCGAAGAGCTTCGGAGCCTCGAGTTCCGGGTAGTAGTTGTCGAGGGCCCACTCGAGTTCGTCGTACACCTCTCCGACCACGTCGAAGAGGGTGTTTTCGAGGTACCACTGGACGTTGAGCGCCTCGTCGGTCACCTCCGGGCGACGGTCCCGTATCTGGGGCGTCTGCCAGAGACTCGTCACCTCGGCCTCGAGCGCCCGGTCGTGAGAGGTCCGCTCGCGGCCGGTCAGCCGGCACTCGTCGAGCGTCTCGATGTGCTCCGCGACCGACCGGAGCTTCGCTTTCACCGTCTTCCGCCGCGCCTCGGTCGGATGAGCAGTGAACGTCGGCTGAATGAGCGTGTCATCGAGGACCGATTCGACGGTGGCGGCGTCGACGCCGGCCGCGGCGAACCCCTCGATTGCGGCCCCGATGCTGTCGGCCAGTGTCCCCTCGTCGTCGCCCTCGCGGATGGCCCGGACGCGTTCGCGCTCCTCGGCGAGGTTGACCAACTCGAAGTAGGTGGTGAACGCCCGCGCGATGGTCTCCTCGGCGTCGGCATCGAGGTCGGCCAGTTCCGAGCGCAGCACCGCCCGCGATTCCGCATCGCCGCGCCGGTATTCGATGGCACCGGTACGAACCCGTTCGACCGTCGCGAGTGCGTTCGCCGACGACTGGTCGGCGAGTACCTCTCCGAGTAGCGTGCTCAACTCACGGACGTCCTGCTCGACGTCCCTGGTGTGAAGTGTCATACCTCCCCTCGGGGATGGAACTGATAAAAGATGCTGCTATCGGTATAATTTACTCGATTCTGAGTACTATTTAGATGTCCGGGATGCCGTCACGGCCGATAGTTATCTCGTAGGCTTCGACGTCCTCGAGGGCGGCGACCTGTCCGCCGACGTCGACGAGTCCGGCGTCGGTCTCGACAGTGATGGCCGCCGTCTCCCGATTGGTGCCGACCGAGACGTCGACGACTCGCCCCTCGACGCTGCGCCGCTCGCCCGTTTCGATGTCCCGACCCCGGACGGCCGCGTAGAACTCGTCTTCGCCCGCGCTGAGGTCCTGGACACAGCGCCGAATCGACGCGTATGTCCGGGGGAAGGGGCGGTCGTCCCGTCGTTCGGTCAGCGTCGTCGCGGAGGTCCAGACGACGGTGTTCAGGAAGCCGGAGACGAGGAACCCGAGTTCCGAGCGGTTGAAGATGACTCCGTAGCGGTTCTCATCGGAGTGGAGCGCCTCGTGGGCGGTGTACACCGAGTAGGTCCCGTCGGCGACGGCGACGACGGGCGTCGTGATGCCGCGTCGCGCGCGAGCGGCCGTCGCGACCCGGCCGTAATCGTACTCCTCGGGGTCTGGAACGTCGACCGCCGGGGACAGAAGGAGCTCAACGGTGACGCCGGCGTCGCGCCGCTCGATGAGGTCCTCCTCGTAGCGGGCCAAGAGCTCCGGCGTCAACGACAACACGAGTTCGTACTCGGCGGTGGTGATGACGTCCTCGATGTACCGGAGGATGGTCTGTCGGGACTTGATGAGCGAGACTGCCTCGGAGTCGCGTGCGGGTGTCGTGTACCGCGTCGAGAGGCCCTCGACGAGCGTCGACAGCGTCGACTGGACGTTCGTGAACGCCTCCTCGGGGTCGACCGCGAGCACCTCCATCGGCCGGGACTCCCGTATCTCAACCAGTCCACTCTCCGAGAGGCTCCTGACGGTGTCGTACACTCGTGGCTGTGGAATGTCGGTCCGCTCGGCTATCTCGGAGGCAGTGAGCCGTCCGTGTTCGAGGATGGTGAGATACGCCTCTATCTCGTACTCGCCGAAGTCGAACCTCGACCCCACCTCCTTGAGCCCTCGCTGGAGGTCGTCGCTGGTCATACCGTCTCATCTCGCCACTCACCTAAAGAGGCTATCCATCTACGGGTTCCTTCGGCGGGTGGTCACTCGGCGTTCCCCACGCGGATGGCCTGAATCAGCGAGTACACCGGAACGCCTTGTAGTTCCTCGACGCCCTGTTTGTCGACGAGGACGACGCAGGCGACGGGGTCACCGCCCCGCTCCCTGATGGCATCGATGGTCTCCCGCATCGTCGTTCCGCTGGTGATGGTGTCGTCGACGACGTAACACTCCCGGTCACGGATGTCGGCGAAGTTCCGCGAAAACGTCCCTTTCAGTTCGTCGATGTCGCCCTCCTCCCACTGGTGTTTGCGCGGGGCGTACGCTGCGATATCCGTATCGAGTTCGCGGGCGACGACCGTCGCCAGCGGGGCGCCGGCCTTCTCGATGCCGACCGTCAAGTCGACCGACTCGCCGCGCTTCGAGAGCAAATCCGCCATCGCCATGCCGGTGTAGGCCAACCGAGAGGAATCGCGACCGAGCGCGCTCCAGTCGACGTGGATGTCGTGGGGACCGCCAGTCTCTTTCGGCTCCTCGTTGCTCGGCGTGGGCGTCGCCTCGCTGCGCTCGACGAGCCAACTTGCGGTCTCCCGGGAGACGTTCAACTCGTCGGCTATCTCCCCCTTGGAGAAGCCCCGTTCGGAGAGCTGCCGTGCGCCGTCGATGAGGTCGTCAACGTTCTTCATAGCTGTCGAATTCGACTGCAGTCTTTATGGTCGTTGTCCCCCGCTGGAACGCCGGTTCGAACTCGCGGTACGGGGCGACCTCCGTGAGAAAGTCCTCGAGGAACGACTCGGGGAATCCATCGAGGCGGTCGATGGCCGCCCGGAAGTGCCTCGGTCCGGAGTTCACACTGCCGACCAGTGCCTTGTTCTGCATGACCAACTCCTTGTGCAGGCGGCCCCCGTCGATTTCGAACGCCCAGGGTTCCGGAACGCCAAGCAGTGCGGCGACCCCGTTCGGTGCGAGTGCGTCGACGCTGCCGAAGGCGTGTTTCGCATAGCCCGTCGCCTCGTAGACGAGGTCCATCGGTTCGTAGACGTCGGCGGCCTCATCGAGCGGCGTCTCCCGGGAGTCGACGTAGGTCGCCCCGAGGTCCTCGAGGATGTCGATGCTCGGGTCCGGTCGGTCCCGGCGGCCGAGACAGTACACGCGCATATCGTCGACGAGCATAGCGACGGTCAGCAGGCCGAGCGGCCCGTTCCCGAGGACGAACGCCGATTTCGGCTCCCAGGTAAACGACGACCGGGCGGCGTAGGCGAGTTCCAACGCTTTCTCGGAGATGCTTATCGGCTCGAGGAGAAATCCCAGGTCCGCGAACGTCTCCGGGACCGACACCAGGAACTGCTCGGGGCTGGTGAAGTACTCGCTCATGAAGCCGTGGGCGCCGTCGATACCACGCTCCAGGGTCGCCCCGGGTGGTGCCATGTCCGCCTCGCCGCGTTCGAAGTACTCGTTTCCGCCACCGTCGGGCGGTCTGCGTACCGTCGGCGCGACGAGGTCGCCACGTTCGAAACGAGTTCCGTTCGGCTCCTCGACGACGCCGACGGCCTCGTGGCCCAACACGAGATAGTCGTCGCCCTCGGGGAACCCGCCATGGGAGCCCGCAATCACCTCGTGGTCGGTGCCGTCGATACCGACCCGGAGCGTCCGAACCAGCGCCTCCCTCTCCGTGGGCTCCGGCTGTGGCACCTCGAGTAACCGAGGCGTTTCGTCTCCACGCTCGACGACGATGGCATCCATACGCGACCTTCCAGCCCGATGGAAAAATATTTATCGGAAAAAGAGTAAATTATTTTCACGGCTAGAACCGACGAGCGCCAGTGATTATATGAGCGCCGTACCTGTCTCGACTATGGAACGATACGACCTGTTGTACCGCCTCTACGAGGAGTTCGACACCGAGACCCTGCGGGCCTACCAGGAGTTCGTAGACCTGTTTCCACCGGTCGACTCGCGGGTCGCACTCGACCACTGGGGCGAGGCGAGCGAGGAACTCGAAGAGAAGAAAGACGAGATACGGGAGGCGTTCCCCCGCGTCGGCGAGACGTTCGCCGCCCTGGCCGCGATGGCCACGCGGGAGCAGGCGTTCACTGCACTGGACCTCTATACGAAGCACGGACGCGGAGTGAACGTACTCGTCCTCGACGTCGACGAGACGCTGCGCTCGGCGGGGAACACCGACAACGAGATTCCCCGAGAGACGTTGCACCTCCTGACGCGGTTCCACGAGGAGGGAATGCCCATCGTCATCTGTACCGGCCAGACCTTAGAGAACGTCAAGGGCTTTCTCATCCAGGGACTCGGCAACGAGATGGTCCACTCGGGGAACGTCAGTATCGTCTACGAGGCTGGAACCGGCGTGTTCACGCCGGGACACGGTGCCGACACGAAGCAGTTGCTCTACGAGGACCTCGACGAGGAGATTCGGACGGTGTTCAGTCGGGTCCGCTCGCGGGTACTCCCGGATGCCCCCGAGTCGCTCCGTCGGGGCTGTCACCTGCAGGGCAACGAGTTCAACGTCACGCTGAAGCCGAACTTCGAGACCGGCAGTAGTCGGGCGGAGACGGTCATCGACGAGGGGCTCGTTTATCTCATGGACCTCCTCGAAGAGAGCGTCGCCGGCGTCGTCGGGGCGGACCGGACGGCCAACGGCTACGCACGGGCCTTCTACGGCGACATGGACCCCGAAATACGCCAGGTTCTCGAATCCACCGGCGAACAACCCGACGTGGGCCGAGAAGACGTTCCCGAGGCCTTCGAGGCGCTCTTCGAGCGTATCGACGTCGCCTACTACGAGGCCGACGCCGCCGAAATCGGCTCCCTGGAACTGAACAAGGTCATCGGCGTCGAGGCGGCGCTTTCGGTGCTCGGTATCGACGACCCCTTCGCGTTGGTGATGGGCGACTCCAAGAGCGACCTCCGGGTGATGCGGTGGACCGAGGAGAACGACGCGGGCATCGCTGCCGCGCCCGACCACGCCTCCGAGGACGTCCTCCAACACGTATTGGAAACGGACGAACTGGTGTTCGACCGCGGCGACGCCGCCGAGATGCTCAGAAGCGCCTACGCGATGCGTCGGCTCTCGAGGCTCGATTAACTGCCACCCAGAACCCGATTTGGGCGGAAAAAAGACAGTCAGTCCCGCAGTTCGAAACGGACGGTGTCGCCGTTGGCGACCGGTTGCGACGCTGCGAGGCGTTCGTTTCTGCCGTCCGAGATGCGCATCGCGAGGATGTCCGACCGGAGCCGCTCGCCCTCGAGC
>JBMCDV010000078.1:0-6684 GCA_048618255.1 Natronomonas sp.
CTCCAGGGAGAAGGACACCGGCGTGTCGACGTCCACGGTGCTCGTCTCGCGGTAGTAACCGGGCTTGACGACGGCGACGCTGTATTCGCCCTGTTCGATGGTGTCCGTCGAGAACGTACCGTCCTCGTCGGTCCAGCCCTCGGCGGCGGTTCGGCCGTCGCGTCGGAACTCGACGCGTGTGTTCCGCAGCGTCTCGTCGTTGGCGTCGGTCACCGTCACCGTCGCGTTGCCCTTCTCGGAGACCCGAAGCGTCACGTCACGCTCGGTCGCTTCCTCGATGACGAGCGGGTGGTTCCGGATGTACTCTTCGTGTTCCGCGTCGAGTTCGATGGTCTCGCCCTCGGGAACGTCGACGAACGCCCGCCCGTTGCTCGCCGTCGTCGCGGTCCGTTCACCACCCTCCCAACTCGCAGTGATGGTCGCACCGCGGACCGAGGAATTAGCCTGGTCGACGACCGACACGGTAAGTGTCACCTGTGACCCCGATTGAGCGGCCGCCCCGCCGACCGCGCCGGGGAGGAGCCATCCAACCATTGATAGGGCAATGAGAACACGTAACGTATTTTGTATACAGTTACAACAGCAGATCGGCACTTAGTTTCGCCGGCTAAATGAAAAACGAACTAATAGGTCAGCGCCGACGGGCGACGAGGAGGGCCGACCCCAGTGCCGCAAGCGCCGCGAGCGCGCCGAAGCCGGCGCCGTCACCGCTGGTCTCCTCGGTCTCGGTGTCGCTTCCGTCAGCGCTGTCGGTCGCGGTCCCAGCGTCCGATTCCGTCGCCGTGGCAGTGTCGTCCTGGGTGCTCTGCATCGACACCGCGCGTTCGGAGAAATGGTCGATGCCGATGGCGACGTTCGTCGTCGCTTCGGCACTCGAGGACTGAGAGACGTAGTAGCGCGGCTCGTCGCCCTCCATGGCGGACTGCTCGACTTCGCTGTAGGAGTCAGCCTGTGCGGCCGCCTCGCCGTCGACGAACACCTCGATGTCATCCGCGTTTTCGAAGGCGGACTCGGAGACGCTCGTCAGCACGACTTTCCCTTGGCTCTGGGTGCGCTCGACGGTCATGTTGACCTCCTCGCGGCTCTGGCTTTCGACCTCGACGGCGGTGTCCTGGCCGTACTCGACGACGCTGGCGGTGGCCGCGCCGGCCTCTTCGCCCGTCTCCGACGACTCCTGGAGGTACATCTCGGCGGTTGCCGTACCGTTCTGAATCATCCGCTCTTTCTGTTCGTCGTCCTCGGAGCGCTCGCCGTCGTCGTACTGTCGGTAGACGAGTTGGCCACCCTCCTCGACTTCGGCGGTGACGTTGCCTTCCTCGTTGACGACGACTTCGCCGTCACCGACGACGATGAACGTCCCCTGGCTGCCGTCCTCTTTCGTCACGACGACGCGCTCCTCGCTTTCGGAGTCGGCCTCCGCGTCGTTCGAGAGGTTCGCCTGGACCATCTGGGCGCCGTCGTTGGCCCGGACCTGGAAGATACCTCGGTCGTTGTCGTGAGCCTGCATCTCCGCGCCGCTCTCGAAGCCGAGGCGGACGCTGGCGTCGGCCTCGGTTCGGCTCTCGACGGCCGAGCCGGCAATCGAGGTCGCAGCCGAGAGACCGGCGTCGAGACCGAGACCGGCCTGACTACGGGCTTCCTCCGAGGACTGGACACTCACGTTCTCGACGACGACCGCGTCGCCGACCGCGTAGTTCGAGACGGCGTTGCCGGTCGTGTTGAACTGGACGTGGCTTCCGGCGTACGCTTCGCCTTCTGCGTCGGTGGACTGTGCCGCTGCGGGCGCGGCGGCCGCCCCCACGAGGGAGACGACCAGAAGCGCCGACAGCCACACTGCTCTGTGTCGCATGTCAGTCAAAAATCAGTCCGCCGAAATAAGCTTCTTGGCCGAATCGTGTGAAGAGTTGACGACCCGCTACAGGCGACGCGTCGCCAGCAGAGCCGCACCGAGGGCGGCCACAGCCGCGAAGACGCCGAATCCAGCACCGTCGCCGTCGGTCATGCCGCCATCGTCGCCACTGCCGCCGTCGCTCTGCATCGACACGTCACGCTCCGAGAAGTGGTTGACACCGATGGCGACGTCGGTCGACGCCTCGGCGCTCGACGACTGGGAGACGTAGTACGCCGAGTTATCGCCACCCTGTGCGGCCTGTTCGACTTCGCTGTAGGAGTCAGCCTGTGCGGCGGCCTCACCGTCGACGAGGACCTCGACGTCCTCGGCGCTGGAGAAGGCCTCCTCGGAGACCGTCGCAAGGACGACCTTCCCCTCGCTCTGAGAGCGCTCGGCGGTCATGTTGATGGTGTTCTCGCTTCGGCTTTGGACTTCGACGGTGGTGTCCTGGCCGTACTCGACGACGCTCGCGGCGGCCTCTTCACCCTCGTCGGAACCGTCCTCGGCGGTGTCCTCGCCGTCGTCGGCACCGTCTTGGCCGCTCTCGGCGGCGGATTCGACGTACACTTCGGCGGTTGCCGTACCGTTCTGAATCATCCGTTCTTTCTGTTCGTCGTCCTCGGAGCGCTCGCCGTCGTCGTACTGTCGGTAGACGAGTTGGCCACCCTCCTCGACTTCGGCGGTGACGTTGCCTTCCTCGTTGACGACGACTTCGCCGTCACCGACGACGATGAACGTCCCCTGGCTGCCGTCCTCTTTCGTCACGACGACGCGCTCCTCGCTTTCGGAGTCGGCCTCCGCGTCGTTCGAGAGGTTCGCCTGGACCATCTGGGCGCCGTCGTTGGCCCGGACCTGGAAGATACCTCGGTCGTTGTCGTGAGCCTGCATCTCCGCGCCGCTCTCGACGGTGACCGTCGCGCTCAGACTCGTCTGGGAGGCGAGTTGGAGTCCCGCACCGCTGAACTCCGTCGCCGTCGAGAGGCCGGCGTCGGCACCGAGGCCGGCCTGACTGCGCGCCTCGTCCGAGGACTGGACGCTCACGTTCTCAACGACGACCGCGTCGTTGACCGCGTAACCGGTTACCGCGCTGTTCTGCGTCTGGAATTCGACGTGGCTCCCGCTGTATGCCTCGCCTTCCTGGGTCGCTGCTGCGGGCGCGGCGGCCGCCCCCACGAGGGAGACGACCAGAAACGCCGACAGTAGTGTCGCTCTGAATTTCATTTGCAACTGGTGGAGAGTTCATCGGGAGACATAAATTTCGTGGCCGCTTGTGGGTCATATTACCACGGCCGCTGCGGGCCGAACAGGGAGGTTTGCGGGCGTGAGCCGCAACCATTAAAGTATTTGACTGACTAGTCAGTCAATAATGGTTGAAGAGACGCGTGACCGAATCATGGAGGCGACCTACCGGGCCCTCTGTGAGCACGGCTACGCCTCACTGACGATGCAGGACATCGCCGACGAGTGCGACTGCAGCAAGTCTCTGTTACACTATCACTTCGACACGAAGGAGGACCTACTGGTCGCGCTTCTGGCACACCTCATCGAGAAGTTCGAAGAGCGTGTTTCGCCATCCGACGAGGACCCTCGTGAGCAACTCGTCGATTTGATCGAGATATTCTGCTTCGGCGACGACCGTACGCGCGCCGACCACCGGGCGTTCCACACCGCGCTGTTGGAGCTCCGCGCGCAGGCGCCACACAACGACGCATTCCGTGCACAGTTGGCGGAAAACGACGCACAGGTACACGCGACCGTGACTGCAGTCATCGAGCAGGGAATCGAGAACGGTACGTTCCGCGAGGTCGACGCCCGTCGGACCGCCGCCCACGTGCTGGCAGCGATTCAGGGTGCTCGGATTCGGTGGGTCACGCTGGGGGACGACGACGGCATCGAGGCCGTCCGCGACGCGCTCGTCGAGGACCTCGTCGACGGCTGGCTGGTGGTCGAGTGAGAGACCGGTCAGTCAACGTCACCGACGGCGAGCTGTTCAAGCCGCTCGTCGTCCTCTCGGCCCCCATCGTCGCCGCACAGGTCCTGCAGGTCGGCTACAACCTCGCCGACACCTTCTGGGTCGGTCAGTTGGGCGCCGACGCCGTCGCCGCGCTGTCGTACGCGTGGGCCATCGTCTTCCTGATGGTGAGCGTCGGCGGCGGCCTCACCGTCGCCGGGACCGTCCTCGTCTCCCAGCACAAGGGCTCGGGCGACTTCCGACAGTCACACCACGTCGCCGGACAGACCATCTCGTTCGTCTCCGTCGTCGCGATACTCTTCGCCGCCGCCGGTTACCTCTCGGCGCCGTACCTACTCGCCGTGGTCGGTGCGACCCCCGGCACAGCCGCCCACACCTACGCCACCGACTACACCAGAGTCATCTTCCTCGGCGTCATCTTCATGTTCTGGTTCTTCATCTTCGATGCGCTCATGCGCGGGTGGGGTGACACGAGAACGCCGCTGTACCTCATGGCCGGCAGCGTCGCGCTCAACGTCGCGTTGGACCCGTTTCTCGTCTTGGGGTTCGTCGATAATCCGATGTTCGCGTGGACGGGCACCGAATCCCTCCAACAGACGCTGTTCGCGCTGACCGGCTTCGAAGGCTACGGCGTCATGGGCGCGGCTATCGCCACCGTCATCGCCCGCTTTTTCCCCGCAGTAATCGGACTGTACCTGCTTCTGTTCGGCGACGTGGGACTCTCACCGGAGCTTTCGGACTTTCTGCTCCGGCGGGAAACCGTTCGAAAAATCCTCGACGTAGGAGCCCCAATCGGCGCCGAACAGGGGCTCCGTTCGGGTGGCATCGCCGCGATGACGGCCATCATCGCGCTGGCCGGCGACGACGCCGTCGCCGCCTACGGCATCGTCAACCGCCTCGCGTCGCTTCTGTTCCTGCCGGCGCTCGGCTTCGCCCGCGGTACCGAAACCGTCGTCGGTCAGAATCTCGGCGCCGGCCACACCGACCGCGCGAAGCGGGCCGTCTTCCTCGCGAGTGCGACCGTCGCCGGGGCGTTCCTCGCCGTCGTCGCGGCCGCCTACCCCTTCGCCGAAGCGATAACCGGCGTCTTCCTCCCGCCCGGCGAGGCCGCCGCGGAGACCGTCATCGAGTACGGCGCCGCCTACATCCGCATCGCCGGCCCCGCCTACGTCTTCCTCGGGGTGTTTCAGGTCGTGTTGGGCGGGTTCCGGGGGTCGGGGTCGACCCGGACGGCGATGTTGCTCTCCGTTCAGGAGTTGTGGCTGTTCCGCATCCCGCTTTCCTTCGTCTTCCTGACGGCCTTCGGCTGGGGCGTCGTCGGCGTCTGGTACGCCGTCGCCATCTCCTTCGTGGCCTCGGCGCTGACCACCGGCGCGTGGTTCCTCCGCGGGACGTGGACCGACAGCGTCGTCGACCCCGACGACGTCGAGGCCCCCGGCGGGCTGGAAGTCGCCGACGACTGACCATCAGGTTCGTTCGAGCGTCTCCGCGACGGCTTCGACCTCGTCGCTGGAGAACGTCGGCAGCGCCTCGGGCGTCGTCCTGACGAGCGCGTCGGCGGCGATACCCCGACGCAGCGCCGTTTTGATACCGCCGTCGAGACCGGCGAGGAAGGCGCCGGCGAAGGCGTCGACGGCGCCGGTCGCGTCGACCGAATCGACCTCGGGGCGCTCGAAGCCGTGAACCGTCGAATCGTGCCACACCGAGGCGTCGGACGCCCGGCACAGCGCCACGGTCTCGAGGTCGTGAGACGACGCCAGCGCGTGGGTCACTTTCGAGGGTTCGCCGCCGCGGTCGAACACCGCCTCGACGGCGTCGGCGGTACCGACCAACACGTCGACGGCGGGCAACAGTCCCTCAAGTGTCTCCCGTGCGGAGTCGAGGTCGCTCCACCCCCTGATGTCCAAAACACCGAGTGCCGTCCTCGCGCCCGCATCGCTTGCAGTCTTGAGGAACTTCGCGGTCGCACCGGCCAGCCCCGTCGACGCCCGCGGCGTCGCGGCGGTGACGTAGGCGGTGTCGGCGGCCTCGACGCGGTCGGTCGGAATCGCATCCATCGTCAGCCCCTCGACGACCGCGTTCCCGAGGTCGTCGACGCGGGCGTCCGGACGCGGCGTGCGGCCGCGCTCGAAGAACGTCAGTCCCTGTCGGCCCGTGACGGTGTCGGCGACGACTTCGACGCCGTGGCCACGGAGTTCGCTGTCGATGCGGGCACCGAGCGGTCCCGCCGGAAGCCGCGAGAGCCACACCGGTTCCGCGCCGATTCGACCCGCCGCTGCCGCGGCGTTGCACTCCGGCCCGGTGACGCCCACGTCGAGCGTTTGGGCCGTTTCGAGCCGTTCGCTCCCCGGCGGCGCGAGTTCCAACGCGGCCGCACCCAGCGTGACGAGTTCCATGGTCGAGCCACACGGCCCGAATACAAATCACTCCCGGCGGCCGCCGTGGCCCGGGTAGTCCCGCTCGAAGCGGTTCTCGATTTCCTCGCGCGGGAGTTCGATAATCGTCGGCCGGCCATGCGGGCACGCATAGGGGTTCTCACAATCGTCGAGGGCCGCGAGCAACTCCGCGACCGTCCCCTCCCGGAGGGAGGTGTTGCCCTTGATGGAGGGGTGACACGCCAAATCGCCCAGCAGGTCGTCGACGACGGCCTCGACGGTTCCCGTCGGGTCGCCCTCGACGAACTCGCCCAGCAAATCGCGGGCCAGTTCGGCCGCCTCGGCGCCGAGTTCCTCCGCGAGGAGTGCGGGCACCGTCGTCACCGTGACGGTTCGGTCTCCGCCCTGGACCCGAAATCCGAGGCGTGCGAGCGCCTCGCTGTGGT
>JBMCDV010000079.1:0-6620 GCA_048618255.1 Natronomonas sp.
ACAGCGAGCAGGGAAGCGTCGTCAACATCGCCTCCATCGGCGGGAAACGACCCTATCCGAATCGCTCGCCGTACGCCGCCTCGAAGATGGGCCTCGTCGGATTGACACGGACCCTCGCCTACGAACTCGGCCGCGACGACGTGACGGTAAACAGCGTCCTTCCGGGTCCCGTCGAGGGCGACCGCATCGAGGAGGTCGTCGCCAAACAGGCCGAACTCGCTACCGTCGAGAACGCCGAACCGGCGAGTATCGGGCCCGATGACTTCGCACTACCGGACTTCTACATTCCGAAATCGGACGTGGCCGAACAGGTCGCCTACCTCGCGGGGCCGAACGCTCGGAAAGTGACCGCCCAAGAAATCGCCGTCGACGCCGGCGGAACGTGGTACTAGCTATCGGTTCCGGCCGTCGACGCGGGCGGAGGCGCTCTCCCGGGCCGGCACCGCGGGTTCGTCGCCGTCGAGTCGACCCACCAGGTCGCCGGCGTAGCCGAACTCGTTCTCGTAGCCGTAAGCCGACAGGAGGATGGGGTAGAACGGCGTCTCGGCGAACAGTTCCTCGCCGTCGACGGCGGCGATTGCCTCGCCCTCCGCGACGCGCTCGAAGTTCTCGACGAACACCTCGTAGCGTTGGCCGACGGGCTTCGGAATCTGTCGTACCAGCCTGAACACCGGGAGGGGATGGTGTCGACCGCTGCCGGTCTCACCGGAAAGGACGCCCGTTGCGACGAGAAACTCCCGGGCGAGCTGTTTGGCATTCTCCGTCGCGGCCGCCGACCGCTGGATGCCACACTCCAGTTCGACGACGTTCGGGTAGGCGATGAGTCGACCGGTGCTGTAGCCGGCGGTTTCGACGACCGCTTCGACGGAGAGGTACGGACACACAGACCGGGCGTAGCCGTTCATCTCGTCGACGAGTGCGAAGGGGGCGGCGTACGACTGTGTCGAGTGCAGCGAGAGGATGTCACAGCCCCGAATCTCCCGTAGCAGCTCGTGTGCCAATCGCCCCTCGTGGGTGTCCGCCTCTGGGTCACCGGGGAAGGCGCGATTGAGGTCCTCTTCGAGATAGCGGACGCCTTCTTCGAGCGCTTCTTCGTTTGCGACGATGAGTTTCACGGGCCGCTGGATTTCGAGGTCGGCTTCGAGGAGGGCCTCGACGGCGTTCGGTCCGCACGGCTCGTCGCCGTGTATCCCGCCGACGATAGCAACTTCGGGGTCGCCGTCTCCCAGCGTCTCGACGCGCATCTACCTCCGCGTAACGGGGCCGGGAGTATGAACCCCGCGCTTCGGCGACGTACCCACGCTTACGACCCGGTATTATTTTATTACGGAGCCATCCAGTGGACAAAACGGAAGGCGTCCGAGAGTCGGGGTGTCGACTGCACTCTATGGCCATCGGACCCCCAGCCCAACCACTCATGAGCCTGCCAGAGCGAACAGCCATCCCCGAACGATACCGCTTCGACCTCGCGGAGATATACGAGACCCCCGACGACTGGACGGCCGCAAGCGAGGCGTTTCGTCAGTCGGTCACGGCTCTCCAAGAGCGAGCAGAGGAGCCACTCGATTCGGCCGAAGACCTCCGAGCTCTGCTCGAAGACACCGAATCGCTCCACGAACGGAAACAACGACTCGAGCTGTATGCCACCTTGTCCCGAAACATCGCGACCGACGACGAGGCTGCGACGGACCGCCTGCGACGGTTCCGCGACCTGGAATCCGCGTTCCAGACAGCCGTTGATGCAGTTCGGTACACGCTTGTCAGCACCGGTGGGGAATCCCTCACGGAGTTCGTCGATTCCCTCGAAACCTTCCGACATTACGCGGAGGATTTTCGCAGACAAAGTCGCTACGCGCTCGACCCTACACTCGCCGAAACGGTCGCGGCCTACGATGCCGCTACCGAGACGCCGAACGAAGTTGTCGTCGCAGTGATTAACGAAGATTTCGAGCCAGGCCCAATCGAGCGGCCGGACGGCGAGAGCGTCGAACTCACTGCCGGAAACGTTCGGTCGGAGTTGTCTCACCCTGACCGGACGTACCGTCGGCGGGTCTACCGTCGCTACCGCGAGTCACTCGACCGCTTCGAGGCGTCGCTGACGGAGGCCTACGCTGGCAAGATAGATAGGGCGGTCGCCGACGCCGAGGTACGCGGCTACGATTCGGTCCGTGACCGTGCACTGCAACGCCGGTCGTACCCCGAATCGGGACTGCGCTGTTCGCTCTCGGAAGCCGTCCACGACACCATGCTCGATGCAACCCGGTCGAACCTCGAACCCTACCATCGAGCACTGGCGCTCCGAGAGGACCGACTCGGTGTCGAGACGCTTCGTCCCTGGGACAGAGATGTCTCGATTGCCGACGCCGAACCCCCGACCATAGAGTACGAAGCGGCCAGAGGGTACATCCTCGAGGCACTCGAGCCGCTGGGAGCGTCCTACGTCGACGGCGTCGAGGCGCTTTTCGACCAGCGGCGCATCGATGTCTACCCGTCGGCCGGGAAACGAGGCGACATTCCCGCCTACTGCCCCTCTTCAGCCGTAGACGGACCGTTCATCCTCGCGAACTTTCGGGAAGACATCAGGACGACATTCTATCTGTGTCACGAACTCGGCCATGCGATGCACGTCGAGACTCATCGTGAGGGACCGACCCGCTATGGGACCTGTCCGCGACCGGTCAGTGAGGTCCCATCCATCCTGCACGAACTCCTGTTGGCCGAGCGGTTCCTCGAACTCGGCGGCGGATTCGCGGCCGCGGCCCGCAACCGACTGCTTGAGTGTCTCGGAGGCAACCTCTACGAGTCGGCGATGTCCGCGGCGTTCGAACACAGGATGGTAACCGCCGTCGAGGACGGCCAGTCAGTGACTCCCGAACGCGCCCGCCGGGCGTGGGCGGAACTACAGGCGGAGTTCGAGGCACCCGTCGCGTTCGACGACCGTGCCGGCCGTAACTGGCTGCCGCCGTCGCCCCGAGAGCTGTACAGCAACTACCAGTACGTCCTCGGCGCGGCCGGGGCACTCGCCGTTCGCAATCGACTCCGCGAGGGCGACCTCTCGCCGGCGACCTATCGGGAGGTGCTGGCCACGACCGGCGAGCAGTCTTCCCTCGAGTCGTTTCAACAGTTGGGCTGTGACGTGAGCAATGAGGCTGTCTACGAGCGGGCGGCAACGACCTTCGACGGCTACGTCGACCGACTTGCGACGTGATTATCGGCCCATCCCGTAGAATTCGTCGTTGGGTCGCATGTCGGCGAACGTCGCCATCCGATTCGAGAGGTTGAACACCGAGACGACGCTTCCGATGTCCCAGATTTCCTCCTCGGAGAATCCGACCTCGCGGAGCGCTTCGAGGTCGTCGTCGCCGACTCGCCCCGGCTCTTCGGTGAGTTTCACGGCGAAATCCAACATCGCGAGGTGTTGTTCGGAGAGGTCAGCAGTGCGGTGGTTCGTCGCCAGTTGGTCGGCCAGTTTCGGCGCGTCGGCGAAGATGCGAAGCAACGCACCGTGGGCGACGACGCAGTACAGACAGTCGTTGACGCCCGAGACGGTGACGATGAGCATCTCGATTTCCTCCCGTTCCAGCGGCGTGTCCTCGGTTAGGGCGTCGTGATACGCGAAGAACGCCCGGAAGTGACTCGGTTTGTAGGCGAAGGCGTCGAAGACGTTCGGCGTGAAGCCGGCGCGTTCGGTCTCCTCGTCGATACGCTCGCGGATGTCCTCTGGCAATTCCTCGTGGTCGGGGACCGGAAACCGGCCCATTGCGTCGTCTCCCATAGTTCACCCTCGACCCCCGTCGGTAAAACTGGTTCCCCGATGTCGACTAGTTTACTCGTCGCTCCGGTAGTCGTCTTCGTCGCGGAGCCGCCCCAGCAGCACGACGACGCCGTAGAAGACGACACCGAGAAAAAACAGCCCGGCGGGAATCAGAAACGGACCGAAGACATCGAGTGCCATACCTCTCCCGTAGGGCGGCCGATATACAGGTTCTTCCCTCCCGGCGCCGAACGGGGGGTATGTACAAAACGGGACACTACGGCGCTGCATTACTGGTGTACGCACCCGTCGGATTCCTGTTGCTGTCGGTCGACCCCGGTGTCGCCATCGTCGGCTGTCTCGGGTCGGTCGGACTCTCGCGGCTCCCCGACTACGACCTCCGCGTGCCGTTTCTGGAACACCGCGGCATCACCCTCACCCTGTTGTTCCTGATTGTGGTGACGGCAGCGCTCGGCGGTGCTGGATTCCTCGTGGGACAGCGGGTCGGCGCCGACCCCGTGTTGGCGGCCGGACTCGGGACAGTCGTCGGCGTCGTCGGCGTCGGGTCTCACCTGCTCGCGGACGCGCTCACGCCCGCCGGCGTTCCGCTTTTGTGGCCGCTGTCGGACACCGACTACTCGCTCAGCCTCGCGCGGGCGTCGAACCCGATAGCCAACTACGGCCTGCTCGTTTTGGGCGTCGCCGCGACGGCGGCCGTCGGCTACGTCGCGGGAACGCTGTAGCCGGTTCTGTCGAATCCCCGTCTTCACCGATGGAGGGGTTCTTCCACCGATTTTAGCCGGGAGAATCTTTAATAGGTGCGCTTCGGAGTTGCGGACGCTACCATGGAACATTATAACGGTTCACCCTTGCGGAACATGGGCGACCTCCCTTCGATGGCCGCCGACCGATACGGCGAGAAGACCGCTATCACGTTCATGGGTCAGGAGACCTCCTTCAACGAACTGGAGGCTTCGGCCAACAGCGTCGCTAACGTCCTCGTCGACAACGGCGTAGAGCCCGGCGACCGCGTCGGCCTCTACATTCCTAACACCGACCAGTTCCCCGAATCGTACTTCGGCTCCATCAAAGCGGGGGCGATTCCGGTTCCGCTGAACCTCCGGATGGACCCCAACACCCTCGAGTTCGTCCTCCAGGACGGGGACGTAGACCACATGATTGGGTCTCCACTCCTGGCCGGCGGGATGGACACCGAGGAAGGGCGCATCGTCGGGCCGACCGAACTCGCCGACAACGCCGGAGTATCGAACGTTTACGTCTCCGGCGTCAGCGACGACGGCGTCGTCAATTACTCCCAGGCCGTCGCCGAGGCGTCCGCGGAGTTCGACACCGTCGACCGCGATTTCGACGACGTCGCCTGTCAACCCTACACCTCCGGGACGACCGGCAAGCCGAAAGGTGTGCTTCTGACCCACGAGAACCTCCTTTCGACCATCGAATCCTACGCGAAGGGCGGACTCCCCATCGACCCCGACGACAGCATCGTCCTCGTGTTGCCGCTGTTCCACATCTACGCGCTCAACGCCATTCAGGGGACCTATCTCTACAACGGCGCGGAGATGCACATGATTCCGCGGCCGGACCCGAACATGATTCTGCAGGCCATCTCGGACAACGACATCACCAACTTCGCCGGCGTCCCCGCGCTATACAACATGATGTGGCAGGTGTACCGACAGGACCCCGACGCCTACGACATGGAGTCGCTGACCGACGTCATCTGTGCGGCGGCGCCGTTGGCCGACGACACTCGCCGCACCATCGAAGAGGCGTGGGGCGTCCCGATGACCGAAGGCTGGGGGATGACCGAAACCGGGCCCGCCGGCTGTGTCGAACCCTCCCGCGGGGTCCGGAAATCCGCCGGCTGTATCGGACCGGCGCTCCGGAACATCGAACTCAAACTGGTCGACCCCGACACCCGCGAGACCCGCATTTCGACGGACGAACTCGAACCGAACCCGAGCGAGGACATCGACTTCTCCGACGAGGAGCAGGTCACCGGCGAAATCGCGATTCGGTCGCCGACCGTCTTCGAGGGATACTACAATCGCCCCGAGAAGACCGCCGCCGTCTTCGACGACGAGGGCTTCTTTTACACCGAAGACATCGCCCGCGTCGACCAGGACGGCTACTTCTGGATGGTCGACCGCGCCGACGACATGATAATCGCCGGCGGCGAGAACATCTACCCCGCCGAGGTCGAGAACGCGCTGTACGAACACCCCGACGTCGCAGAAGCCGCCGTCGTCGCCGCACCCCACGAGATAAAGGGCGAAGCACCCGTCGCGTTCGTCGTGTTGGAGGACGACGCCGAGGAGCTGACGGAGGACAGCGAGCAGGAGCTACGCGAGTTCAGTCTCGACCACGTCGCGAGCTACGCCCACCCGCGCAGGATATTCTTCGTCGACGAGCTACCCCGTAGCGCGACGCAGAAGGTACAGAGGTACAAGCTCGAGGAGGACGCCGAGGAACGCGTCGGCACGCTGGAGAGCAGCGAAGAGCTGTAGAGGCAGCCGTCGACAGCCCGCAGAACCCTTTTAACTCTCTCTTACATCCGAAGCCACATGGCAAGCGACAGCGTCAGAACACCGGACGACCGTTTCGAAGATCTCCCCGGCTATCCCTTCGACCCCAACTACGTCGAGGTCGACGGCACACGCGTCCACTACGTCGACGAAGGCCCCCGCGAGGCCGACGAAACCTTCCTCTGCCTCCACGGCGAACCGAGCTGGAGCTACCTGTACAGGAAGATGATCCCGCCGCTCGCAGAGGAGGGGCGCGTCGTCGCCCCCGACCTCCCGGGCTTCGGCAGGAGCGACAAGTGGACGAAACAGGAGGACTACAC
>JBMCDV010000080.1:0-6524 GCA_048618255.1 Natronomonas sp.
GGCCCGAACCCTGCGGTGGCTGCGTGACAACGTCGAGTTACCCGACGATGTCGAGCACATCCACATGCACTTCTCGGGCTGTACGGCCGACTGCGGGCAGGCGATGACCGCCGACATCGGCCTGCAGGGCATGCGCGCCCGCAAGGACGGCGAGATGGTCGAGGCCGTCGACATCGGCGTCGGCGGCGGTGTCGGCGAGGAGCCCACCTTCGTCGAGTGGGTCAACCAGCGCGTCCCGGCCGACGAGATGCCGGGCGCCATCAAGAACCTCGTCGAGGCCTTCGCCGCCCACCGCGAGGAGGGCCAATCGTTCCGTCAGTGGGTCAACCAGATGGGCACCGAACCAATCGTGGAGTTCTGTGAGGGCGAGGAGACGGACTACGCCGACCCCTGTCTGTACGACGCCAAGCAGTCGTGGTACCCCTTCGGCGAGGAGGAAGAGGCGCCGACGCCGACCGCGGAGGCGGCCTCCGATGACTGAACACGAACCGGAGGCGTCCTTCGACGCCGCACCCGAGCTGTTCGACGTGGACGACGACTGACGGTCTTTTCTGTTCGCCGCCACGGAGCGACTGACCGAGAACGGATGCCGTGGACCGACACGGGGCAAAGACGTTGCGGTCCTCGGCACTTCGGAACGGTAGACGAAACGCATTCTCCGGGCTCTTGGCGTTCTCCACGGAGCGACGGAGTAGTCGTTCGACTGGTCGAGACGGGTGCATCGAACGGAGCGAAAAGCGGTTTCGCGCGAAAAAGTGGTCGGCCCGACGGCGCTCAGTCCTCCAGTGCGGGCGGGTCGCCCTCGCGAACGACCGACCGGACCGAACTGGTGTCGACCGTACGAACGTCGGGGTCGTCGTGCAGATCGTGTAGTCGGGCGGCCAGCGCCGCGTCGTCTTCGAACTTCCCGACGGCGAAGACGGTGTAGGGTCCGCTCATCTGATAGACGGTGACGAACTCGGGACGTTCCCGGAGCCGCGCCGTCACGTCGTCTATCGCGTCGAGGTCGACCGCCAGTCGGATGATGGCCGTCTGATACCCGAGGTGGTCGTAGTCGAGGCGAGCGGTGTAGCCCGCGATGACGCCGTCGTCTTCGAGCGCCCGAAGGCGTTTCTGCACCGTCGTCGCGACCGCGTCGGTTTCTTCTGCGACCGACGGCACGTCGGCACGGCCGTCCCGGAAGAGGGCGGCGACGATCTGCCTGTCGAGCGACTCGGTCACGTCAGACCGCGCTCGTTCCGACCTCACCGGTGCGAATCTGGTAGGCGTTTTCGACCGGCAGGATGAACACCTTGCCGTCGCCTGGTTCACCCGTCTTCGCGGAGTCACGGATGGCCTCCGCGACATCCTTGGCGGGGATGTCAGCGACGACACACTCCACTTTCACCTTCTGGTGGAGGTCGACGCTGTACTCCTCGCCGCGCCACTGGCCCTTCTTCGCGGGCTGGGAGCCGCGGCCGGAGACGTTCGTGACCGTCAGCGAGGGCGCGCCGATTTCGGCGAGACCCTGTTTGACGTCCGAGAGCTTGTCGGGGCGGATGAAGCCCATGACCATCTTGATGCCGCCGTCGTTGGCGACGCCACCGTCGGGGCGGACGATACCGTCCTTCTCGACGAATCCACCGTCAGTGGCCAGCGAGTCACGACCGCCGAACTCGGGGTAGGTGTCGACGCCGTGTTCGGAGACGTCGAGCCCTTCCTGTTCGTGGTCGGGGGTGACACGGGCCTGTCCGAGTGCTTTGAACGCGCCGAAGACGATGGCGGTCGCGGCGACCGTCCACACCGTGATGGCGACGACGCCGACGAGCTGTGCGAGGAACGCCTGTGCGATGCTGTCGACGACGCCCGGTGCGGCGACGAACGGGAACAGCAGCGTTCCGAGGACGCCCGCGGAGCCGTGGACGGGGAAGACCGCACACACGTCGTCGATTTTGAGCGTGCGTTCGACGAACTCGAAGACGATGGGGAGCTGGGCGCCGGCCAGAAGACCGACGACCAGTGCGCCCCACCACGCGGCGACGTTCGGAATCGCGGTGATGCCGACGAGGCCGGCTAGCAGACCGTTTGCGACGTACAGCGTGTCGACTTTGCCGGTCTTCAGTACCGAGACCGAACCTGCACCAACGGCGCCCATCGCCATCGCCAGCGTCGTCGTCAGCGCGACGCGGCCGAGCACGTCGCCGTTGAACACCATCTCACCGGCGGCGTTCTCGACGAAGATGGACGCCGTGCCGACGTTGAAGCCGTACCAGCCGAAACAGAGGAGCAGCGTCCCCAACACGGCGAAGGTCATCGAGTGACCGGGGATGACGTTGACGCTGCCGTCCTCGTTGTAGCGGTCCATGCGCGGGCCGAGCACCCATGCGGCCGTGAGGCCGGCGATGCCGCCCATGCCGTGGACGATCATCCCGCCCGCGAAGTCCTGGAAGCCGGTACCGAGGTACTGGCTGATGTACGCGCCACTCCAGGTGATACCCGTGACGACGGGGTAGATGACCGCCGCCAGCAGAATCGTGTATCCGACGTACGCACGGAGTTTCGCGCGGCCAGCGACGGCCCCGGAGACGATGGTCGCCGCGGTCATCGCGAACACCGCACCGTAGAGCCATCCACTGGCCCACGAGGCCGGATCGTCGCCGGCGACCCAGTTGAAGCCGGAGCCACCGACGAGGCTACTCACGCCCGCACCGACGAGGAAGAACACGACGACGCCGACACTCCAGGTGAGCATGTTCTTCGTCAGCTGGTTGGCGACGTTCTTCGAACGTACCTGTCCGGCCTCCAGCATCGCGAAGCCCGCGTGCATGAAGAAGATGAGGAACGTCACCACCAGTATCCACGTGTAGTTGAGCGCACTAGCGACGCCAGCCGGGTCAAGCTGCATCGCGAGTCCGTCTAGCATGCTTCGACCTCCGTACTACTTCCGCAGTTCTGTGAAAGTTCGTCCATGTTTTCTACGATTTGCACCATGTTTGTCTTCCAACTCACGGAAGAACCTCATGGAACAGCCCTACATAAATCCTGCAGTTGAAATTAAAAAATTCTGTACGTCCTTAGTGGACGGTCGTCAGCAATAGGGTAGGATAATATCCGTATAAGGTCGTCTCGCGTCAAGAGTCTGGGGAGAAATATCCGTCATTTCTGGACACTCGCCAACCGCAACACTTGCCAATTGGCCCTATTTCACTCTGCTCGCGGGAGCGCGCGCCAGCCGTCCGGAGCACTGCGACAGTGCGAGCGGCAATGAGGAGACGCCCACCGGGAAGAGAAAGCAGTCGGGACCGGCTCAGAGACGCTCGGCGATGTCCTCGGCGAAGTACGTGAGGATGAGGTCCGCTCCGGCCCGCTTTATCGACAACAGCGATTCGTAGGCGACCTCCTCCAGGGAGAGCCACCCCTTCTCGCTTGCAGCGTGCAACATCGCGTACTCCCCGGAGACGTTGTACGCCGCCACCGGGTGGTCGAACGTCCGGCGGATGTCGGCGACGATGTCGAGATACGGCAGCGCCGGCTTGACCATCAGCACGTCCGCGCCCTGTTCGACGTCGAGGCGGACCTCCCGCATCGCCTCGCGGGCGTTCGCCGGGTCCATCTGGTAGTGTCTCCGGTCGCCGAAGGCGGGTGCGCCGTCGGCGGCGTCCCGAAACGGTCCGTAGAACGCCGACTCGTACTTCGCGGCGTAACTCATCACCGGCAGGTTCTCGTGGCCCGCAGCATCGAGCGCCTCACGAATGGCACCGACCATCCCGTCTATCATTCCCGACGGCGCGACCATGTCCGCGCCCGCGTCCGCGTGCGAGACGGCGATGCGTCGGAGCAACTCCAGTGTCTCGTCGTTTTCGACCGTCAAACACGGCTCCTCGGCCGCCCCGTCTTCGAGGATGCCGCAGTGACCGTGGTCGGTGTACTCACACAGACACACGTCGGTGATGACGTAGCAGTCCGTCCGGTCCGTGATTCGCTGGACCGCCCGCTGGACGACGCCGTCGTCGGCCCACGCTCGGGACCCTTCGGCGTCCTTCGATTCGGGGATACCGAACACCATCACCGCATCGACGCCCGTTTCCTGTATCTCCCGGACGCGGGCGACGCTCTCGGAGACGGGTACCCGCTCGTGGCCGGGCATCGACTCGATTTCGACGCGCTCGTCGGTCGTCGCGTCGACGAACACCGGGGCGATGAGGTCCGACGGCCGTACGTCCGTCTCGCCGACGAGCTGACGGATACCGTCGGTTCGGAGCCGTCTCGGCCGGTCCGTGAGGTTCATACCCGACGTTCCGAACCGCGCCATCAAATGCCCGTCGCTCCCGAAGCGACGACACAACGACTATATATTGCCTCTCCTGACGAAGGAACATGTCGCTCGGCAGACCGTCCGCTGTCGACCGCGTTCGAAACTTTTTCGAACGTTATGCAGTCCACCTCGCCGGTGGGTTGACGCTCGTCTGTGCGGCCGCCGGGGTGTATCTCCTCGTCTTCGCTGACCCGGAAGTCGCCGCCCAACTGCTGGAGGACTACGGGCTAGCGGCGCTGTTTTTCATCCTCGTGTTGGAAGGGGCGATGCTTCTGTACTTCGCGCCGAGCGAGGCGCTCGTCCCCGCCGGCATCGCGCTTCTGACGGCCGGTGCCGACGACTACCTCGGCATCGCGACGGTCATCGGCGTCGCCGTCGTCGGCGCGACCATCGGCCAGTTCGTCCTGTTCACCGTCGCCAAGCGCGCCGGTCGGGAGTACTTACTCGAACAGTCGTGGTTCCGTATCAGCGAAGACTCGCTCGCCCGCTTCGACGGCTGGTTCGACCGCTGGGGGCCGCTCGCAGTCCCGATTTCCAACGCGCTGTTGTTCACGCGAGGGATGTTGACGGTGCCGGCCGGCATCGCGGACATGGAGGACCGCCGATTCATCGCGCTGTCGGCCCTCGGGTCGCTGCTGTTCCAATCGTGGTTGGCGGGACTGTTCCTGTTTCTCGGGGTTCGACTCGGCGTGCTGTAAGCCCCCGATTCTGTCGGATGTCGAAAACGAGAGGCGTGCGCGGGGCTGAAGGGGTGTCGAGAACGGAAACGTGGGAGAGTTCGGCCGCTATCGCTCCTCGAGCGACGGCACCGAGCGGTCGTCGGGGCCGACGTAGCGGGCGCGCGGTCGGATGAGGCGGTTGTCCTCGTACTGTTCGAGGACGTGGGCAATCCAGCCGCCGACGCGGCTCATCGCGAAGATGGGCGTGTAGATGTCGACCGGGATGCCCATCTGGTAGTACGTCGAGGCGGAGTAGAAGTCGACGTTCGGGGCCAGTCCCTTCTCCTCGGTGAGGTAATCCTCGACGGCGACGGAGTAGTCGTACCACTTCATGTCGCCGGCCTCGCCGAGGGCCTTGGACTTCTTCGAGAGAATCTTCGCGCGGGGGTCCTTGACGTTGTAGACGCGGTGGCCGAAGCCGGGGACGCGTCGACCTTCCTCGATTGCGTCCTGAACCCACTGGAGGGGGTCCTTGCCGGAGGCGTCGACCTCCTTGAGCATCTCCATGACGTCCTGGTTGGCGCCGCCGTGGAGGCTCCCCGAGAGGGTGCCGACCGCGGAGGTGACCGCCGAGTGGAGGTCGGCGAGCGTCGACGCCGTCACCGTCGCCGAGAACGTCGAGGCGTTCAGGCCGTGATCGGCGTGCAGCACCAGCGCCATATCGAAAGTGTCGGCGAGCACGTCGTCGGGCTCCTCGCCGTTGAGCATGTAGAGGAAGTTCGCCGCGTGGTCTAAGTCATCTCGTGGGTCGACGGGGTCGTCGCCGTCGCGGATGCGGGCGAAGGCCGCCAGCGCGGTCGGAATCTTGGCGGTGATACGGCGACCCTTCCGGAGGTTCGCGGCCTCGTCGGTCGGGTCGGCGTCGGCGTCGGGGTCGTACGCCGACAGCTCCGAGACGATAGTACGAAGCGCGGCCATCGGCTCCTCGTCGGCTTCGGCGAGGTCGCGGACGAGCCGCCCGACGCCGTCGTCGATGTGGCGTTCCTCGACCATCGCCGCCTTGAACTCCGAGAGTTCATCGCGGTTCGGCAGTTCGCCGTGCCACAGCATGTAGACGACCTCCTCGAAGCTCGCGTTCTCGGCGAGGTCGTCGATTGTGTAGCCACGGTAGACGAGTTTGCCCTCGTCGCCGTTGATATAACTCAACGACGATTCGGCGACCAGGACACCCTCCAGCCCTTTCTTGAGCTCCTCGGTCATACGCTACCGGTTTCCATGCCCGGGAGAAAAGGGTTACCGTTCACGGCAGCCGTGTGAGTGCTTAATCTTCCGGAAACGCACCGCTTTCTTCGGGCATCCTGTCACGCACAACGGTGGCGACGGCACCGCCGACTGCGCCGACCGCTCCGAGCAGGACGGGCAGGGTCGCGACGGCGGCGATCACCAAATAGCCAGTGGCCATCGCGATGAACGCCGGAACCGTCAGCAGGATGCGGTTGTCCACTCGATCGGAGACGCGCCCGGTCGCGACGGTGACCACGCCGTAGGTGACCACGCCGGCACCCATCACG
>JBMCDV010000081.1:0-6522 GCA_048618255.1 Natronomonas sp.
CGCCTTCGGCCTTGATGGCGATTGGATAGCCGTTTTCCTCGCCGAACTCGTGGACCTCCTCGACGGTCTCGACGGGGTCGGTCGTCCCGGGAACGATTGGCACGTCGGCGGCACTCATCACCTTCCGGGCCTTCGTCTTTTCGCCGGCCTGTTCCATCGACTCCGAGGAGGGGCCGACCCACGTGATGTCGTCGTGAGACTCGACTTTCCCGGCGAACTCGGCGTTCTCCGCGAGGAAGCCGTAGCCGGGGTGAATGGCGTCGGCATCGGCCTTTTCTGCAGCCTCGATGACTCCCTCGTGGTCGAGATACGAGTCGGCCGCCCGGGCTGGGCCGATGTTGTACGCCTCGTCGGCGTAGCGGACGTGGCCGCTGTGCTTGTCGGCGTCGCTGTAGACGGCGACGGTGTCGACACCGAGGTCGTCGCAGGCGCGCATCACGCGCACCGCGATTTCACCTCGATTGGCGACGAGTACCTTATCGAACATCGTATTCTGGTCCACCGACGGAGAACTTGTCATTCTATCGGTTTTCACAATTTTCAACACCACACAAATTTATCGTTTATTTGCGTACACCGCATCAACTACGGTGATTTACACGAACCCTGCGTCGTTGTACCGAAGGTCTGTCAGCGTACGAACAGTCAGCGGAACGGCATCCGTTCGGTTCGGCCGGCGGCGCTCCAGGCGTCGTCGGGTGCCCCTGCCGGCGTCCGAATTCGGCGGCCCTGCAGGGAATCGACTCGCCCGCTGAACCGCCACCGCCGGTCGTTCCAGTCGGCAGTCTCCTCGTCGTCATCGTCGCCGTCGGCGTTGACGTGAGCACGGATGACGGCGGCGATGGCGGCGGCCTCGTCCTCGTTAGCGTCGTCGGGAACGTCGAAGCGCATGCTTACAGCGGAATGTTGCCGTGTTTGCGGTCCGGCGTGTCCTTGCGTTTGGATTCGAGCATCTCGAGGTCGCGAATCAGCCGCGGTCGCGTCTCCTTCGGTTCTAACACGTCGTCGACGAAGCCGCGTTCGGCCGCCGTATACGGATTGGCGAACTGGTCGCGGTACTCGTCGATGAGTTGCTGGCGCCGAGCCTCCACGTCGTCGGCGGCCGCCAGTTCGTCGTCGTAGAGGATGTTAACCGCACCTTTCGGCCCCATCACCGCGATTTCCGCGGTGGGCCACGCGTAGTTCACGTCGGCTTCGAGGTGTTTCGAGGCCATCACGTCGTAAGCGCCGCCGTAGGCCTTCCGCGTGATGACTGTCAACAGCGGCACCGTCGCCTCGCTGAAGGCGTACAGCAACTTCGCGCCGTGTTTGATGATGCCACCGTGTTCCTGGTCGGTACCGGGCATGAAGCCGGGCACGTCGACGAACGTGACGATGGGGATGTTGAAAGCGTCACAGAAACGGACGAAGCGACCGCCTTTCAGCGAGGCGTCGATGTCGAGCGTGCCGGCGTTCACGCGCGGTTGATTGGCGACCACGCCGACCGACCGGCCGTCAAGGCGGCCGAACCCGGTGACGAGATTGCGGGCGTATCCCTCCGCCACTTCGAAGAAGGAATCTTCGTCGACCACGCGGTCGATGACGTCGACGATGTCGTAGGGTTTCTGCGGTTCGGCGGGCACGACGTCCGCGAGTTCCTCGTCGCGACGCTCGGGGTCGTCCCACGGGTCGACCCGCGGCGGGTCCTCGACGTTGTTCGAGGGGAGATACGACAGCAGGTATCGGATGTCGTCGAGTGCCTCCTTCTCGGCGGCCGACGAGAAGTGTGCGACGCCGGATTCCTTGGTGTGGGTCGAGGCACCGCCCAACTCCTCGAAGCCGACCTCCTCGCCGGTGACCGTCTCGATGACGTCCGGGCCGGTGATGAACATGTGGCTGGTCTCTTCGACCATGAAAATGAAGTCCGTAATCGCGGGCGAGTACACCGCACCGCCAGCACACGGGCCCATGATGGCCGAAATCTGGGGAACGACGCCGCTGGCTTTCTGATTGCGATGGAAGATGTCGGCGTAGCCGGCAAGCGAGTCGATGCCTTCCTGAATCCGGGCGCCCGCGGAGTCGTTCAGGCCGATGATGGGCGAACCGGTTTCGACGGCACGGTCCATCACCTTACACACCTTCTCGGCGAAAGCCTCCCCGAGCGACCCACCGAAGACGGTGAAGTCGTGTGCGAAGACGAACACCTGTCGACCGTCGACCTCGCCGTAGCCGGTGACGACGCCGTCGCCGTACGGCTGGTCTTCGTCCATATCGAAGTTCGTACTGCGATGGGTTTTCAGTTGGTCGAACTCCTCGAAGGTGCCGTCGTCGAGGAAGTACTCGATTCGCTCGCGAGCGGTCATCTTCCCCTTTTCGTGTTGCTTGGCGATGCGCTCCTCGCCACCGCCCTTCTCGGCGTCCCGTTTCAGCTCGCGTAGTTCCTCGATCTTGTCGTCCATTGTCAACCCAGTTGACGGCAAGACGAGGAGCCACGAAAAAGGGTTTCCGCTATCGAGACAGCGACGGTCCGTGTGAGTTCACGAGTTGCTACAGCGGCGCATCGGTCAACTCGAAAAGGCTCAAGACGACCGTCCCGAGGACGGCCAGAAGCACGATAGAGCGAATCGACCACAGCCACACTGCTCCGACTGCGTCGAACCCGTCGGCGCCCCGCCGAATCTCGTCGACGGCGTCGCCGGCGAGTACCCACCCGACGAAGACGACGACCAACAGGACGGCCGTCGGTAACAGCAGGTTCACGCCGATGGCGTCGAACCACGACAACCACGCCGTATCGAGCGCGGAGGGGACGCCGAGTGCGAAGACGATGCCTCCGAGAAGCGCCGTCGTTCGACGGCGTTCGGACCCGTAGGTGTCGACGAGGTGGGAGACGACGACCTCCAAAAGCGAGATGGCCGACGACAGCGCCGCGACGGCCACGATGAGGAAGAAGACGAAGCCGACCGCCGACCCGAACGGCACGTCCGACAACGCGGTCGGAATCGAGACGAAAATCGCGCCGGGACCGGCCTCGCCGTAGCCGCCACCCTGGACCGCCAACAGCGGGAAGACGACCAGTCCGGCTGTGACGCCGATGAGCGTGTTCGTCAACGCGATGGCGCCGCCGTCGACGAATAGGTTCTCGTTGTCGTCGATGTAGGAGGCGTACGTTATCATCACCGCAAACCCGAGCGACAGCGAGAACAGCGCCTGTCCCACCGCGGCCGGAACGACCGTCTGGTAGTTGTCGACGATGGCGTCGATATCGGGCGAGAGGAAGTACTGGTAGCCGGCGCCCGAGCCCGGGAGCGTGAACGCGTACACCGCCAACCCGACGAGCAAGACGACGATACTCGGCACCATCACCTTCGTCGCCTTCTCGATGCCGCCGCGGATGCCGAAGGCGACGATGCCGACGGTGACGAGCATGAACACGGCGTGAAAGGCGATCGCCTCCGGCCCGGCGGAAACCGCCCCGAAGTACTCACCCGGCGCCTCGAGGTAGCCGCCGGTGACGCTGGCGCCGATGTAGCGGAACACCCACCCACCGACGACGCTGTAGTACGACAGCGTCCAGAAGCCCCCGAAGACGCCCAAGGCGCCAACCACACGCCACCCGGGGTGGTCGAGTGCGTCGAAGGCGTTGATAGCGCTGATGTCGGCACGGCGTCCGACGACGAACTCAGCGAGAATCGCCGGTAAGCCGATAACGACGACCGCGAGTAGATACACCAACAGGAACGCCGCGCCACCGAATTCGGCGGTCTGATACGGGAACCGCCAGATGTTCCCCAGGCCGACCGCCGACCCGATGGACGCGAGGATGAATCCGATTCGTGTCGCCCACGTTTCTCTGTCTGTCATCGGTCGAATTCCAGAGGTGGGGACGCAAAAATCACGCTATTCGAAGGCAGGCACGTTCCCGCGTCACACGCTCACGTCACGCTTTGCCGTACACCGGCACCGCCGCGCCGCTTGTCACCGACGCCTCGCCCGAACAGAGGAACATGACAACGTCGGCGATGTCGCCGGGGTCGACCCACGAGTCGTGGTCGGCGTCGGGCATCATCTCGCGGTTCATCGGGGTATCGATGACGCTCGGCATGATGGCGTTGGCCCGAACTTCGCCGAGGTTCTCCTCGGCGACGGTTTCGGTCAGGAGTCGAACGCCGGCTTTCGAGGCGCGATACGGGCCGTCTCCCTCACCCCCCTCCAGCGACGACCGCGCCGACACGGAAACGATAGCGCCGCCGGACTCTCTGAGGTGCGGAATCGCGTGCTTCGAGGCGAGAAACATCGACTTGAGGTTCACGTCGAACAGCATGTCGAACTCCGAAACGTCGGTGTCCTCGATGGGGTCGCCACCGCGCCACGTGCCGGCGATGTTACACAGCGCGTCGAGACGGCCGTGGTCGTCGACGACGGCCGAAACGGTGTCTCGGACGCTGTCCTCGTCGGTTGCGTCGGTTTCGTAGAATTCGACGGCCGAGGAATCGACCAGCGCGTCGTCGTCGCTCGGCGCGACGATGTCCGCAGCACACACCGTCGCCCCGGCCGCGTCGAATGCCTCGGCGATGGCGCTGCCGAGCGCGCCGCTGGCCCCGGTCACTAACACGACCGCTCCGTCGAAATCGTATTCTACAGCCATATACCCAGTAGGGGCGCGTGCCGCTTAAAATCGCGTGGCTGAGAAACGAGACGACCACTTCCGCTAGCTGGCCGAGATTTATATAATATCATCCGGCGGAGCCTCACTATCCGAAGCGCGCGGAATGGCTTTGCCGTGATTCGTCGGTGGGAGTTCGCCGGTCGTCGCGGGAGCGAGTCCAACGACCGCGTCGCCATCGAACGGGCAGGTTAACCGATTTCAACCGCATCATACCGTCCCTCCGAGACGACTGAGTCGGCACGAACGTTCAGAAACGATAAGTCATCTGGTACCGTTTACCAAATCGGACGGCACGTTTTACATCGGTCGACGGGGCACAACCCCCCACCACCCGCGAATCCGCGGGCCCGTCGTCCGACGCCGTCCATCCGGATGTCGAGGACCCGCTCCGCCGTTTCGTAAAATAAATGACCTAGACTAGCCGGCTAAATACCTATCCTTAAGAGGACAGTACCAACTGACGCCGCGGTCACCCAACAGTGGTCGTCGGCACGACTCCGACCGTGGTCTGCCCCACTAGGTCGGTTCTCCCATTTCGGGCGGTGGTCCTCCCGCCGCCGCTTCACGGCGGGCACCGAGCCGGCACCGAAGATGGACGCCCCCTGAACCGGACGTTACCCCGCTGACGCCACCTCGGTGAAAAATAATCACTAAATAACTTTACCAGTCGAAAACGGTAGTGTCACTTGGGCGCCGGCCGTCCGAGTTCCCCCATCCCCACTACGGTATCGGCGCCCATGCGGCGGGATTCCAGCGGCGGACGACCCCCGCCGTACGAATTCTCTCCCACCACAACCAGTTGATGGTTTAGCGTACTCTCGACTGCGGTTTCGTTCCGTCCGTGGACGCGCGTCGAATCTCGAGCGGTATTTTTCGAGCCGACAAGCCACCAAATGACACGATTTAAGCGGCTGCCACTCGCCGTTCAAGGTGGATGAAACTTCACGAGTACCAAGCGAAGGGTGTCTTCGCCGACGCCGGGGTTCCGGTGCCGGACTCGAAGCTCGCGTCGACCGTCGAGGAGACGGTCGATGCGGCCGAGGACATCGGCTATCCCGTCGCCATCAAGGCGCAGGTACAGGTCGGCGGTCGTGGGAAGGCCGGAGGTATCGAGTTGGTCAACAACGCCGAGGAAGCTCGAGAGGCTGCCGAGAACATCATCGGGATGGACCTCAAGGGCCTCCACGTCGACCGCGTTCTCGTCGAGGCGGCCGTCGACTTCGTCAACGAGCTGTACGTCGGCGTGACGATGGACCGAAACGAGGGCGAACCCGTTGCGATGGTCTCGACCCGCGGGGGCGTCAACATCGAAGAGGTCGCCGCCGAGGACCCCGAGGCCATCGAGCGGGAACACATCGACCCCGCTTTCGGAATGCAACCCTACGAGTCCCGGAAGGCCGTCTACGAAGCCGGCGTCGACCGAGAGGTCGCCGGCGACGTGGCGAGCGTCCTCCGGACGCTGTTCCAACTGTGGGACGACTCCGACGCGACCGAAATCGAGGTCAACCCCCTGATGATTACCGCCGACGGCGATGTCGTCGCCGCCGACGCCGTGATGAACATCGACGACGACGCCCTGTTTCGTCATCCCGACCTCGCCGAAATGGAAGACGAGGCCGCCGATGACGACCTCGAGGCGAAGGCCAACGAGTACGGCTTCGACTACGTCCGACTGTCGGGTAACGTCGGCATCATCGGCAACGGCGCCGGACTCGTGATGACGACGCTGGACCTCGTCGACTACTACGGCGGCGACCCGGCAAACTTCCTCGACATCGGCGGCGGCGCGAAAGCCGAACGCGTCACGAACGCCCTCGATATGGTGTTCTCCGACGAGAACGTCGACGCGGTCGTGTTCAACATCTTCGGCGGCA
>JBMCDV010000082.1:0-6520 GCA_048618255.1 Natronomonas sp.
TGGGCGTCTCGGTTGGCGTAGGTGTGGGCGTGGGCGTCTCGGTTGGCGTAGGTGTGGGCGTGGGCGTCTCGGTTGGCGTAGGTGTCGGCGTCTCCGTAGGCGTCGGCGTCTCAGTCGGCGTCGGTTCCGGACAGTCGCCCGCAAGGAGGTACGCCGCACCGGCGTCGTCGCCGCCGCTGTCGTTGTCCGGTGCGCCGACGAGGACGTCCTCGTCGCCGTCGCCGGTGGCGTCCATCGCGTCCGAGACGGCGTAGCCGGCCCGGTCGTCCTCTCCTTCGCCGACGTACTTCCCGGCCGCCTTCGAGAGCTGCCGGTGGTCCGCGCGGTGCTCGCTGCCGGCCAGGAGGTAGACGGCGCCGGCGTCCTCGGCCGTCGTGTCGGCCCCAGGTGCGCCGATGAGCACGTCATCGTAGTCGTCGCAGGTCACGTCACCCGATCCGGCCGACGAGACGCTGTAGCCGGCGTGGTCGTCCTCGTTCTCCCCGACGAGTCTCGTCCCGATATCCGAGAGGTTCTGCCTGTCGGCAGTGTCGTTGCCGCCGTAGACGACGTAGGCGATCCCCGTGTTCGTGTCGTTGGTCGTCGTTTCGGCGAACGGGGCGCCCACGATCACGTCGGCGTAACCGTCTCCGTCCACGTCACCCGCTTCCGCAGCCGACCAGCCGGCCCTGTCCCCCGCCGCCTCGCCGGCCAGCTTCAGCGCCGCGTCGGCGAGCGACATCGTCCCGGAGGCGTTCGCCGTGACGACGTACGCTGCACCCGCGTCGGCCGCGGTGGAGCTGTTGTTGGGTGCACCGACGACGAAGTCGTTACTCTCGTCGCCGTCGAAGTCGCCGATACCGTCGAGCGACCAGCCGGCGCGGTCACCGACGCCCTCGCCGGTGATCGTAGCGGTCGCGTTCCCGAGGTCCAGCGTCCCGGGGTCGGGGCTAGAGACGACGTAGACGGCGCCGGCGTCTTCGGTCCTGATGTCGGCGCCAGGTGCGCCGACGAGCACGTCGTCGCCGCCGGTCCGGTTCACCGTGGCGACCGCGCGGCCGGCCTGGTCCTCGTAGCTCTCGCCGTAGAAGGTGTGGTTCGCGTCGGCGAGCGAGCGGTTCCCCAGATCGCCGCCGTGAACGACGTAGACGGCGCCCGCATCGTCGGCGCCAGTCTCCTCGAACGGGGCACCGACGACGATGTCGTCGATCCCGTCGTCGTCGACGTCGCCGGTAGCGAGCGAGTAGCCCGCCCCGTCGCCCCCATCGACGCCGTAGAGCGTGACGTTCGCCGATTCCGCGTCGAGCTCTCGTCCGTCGACCGGGCCGTAGAACACGTAGACTGCGCCGGACCCGTTCCCGTTCGGCGTGTTGTTGCGCGGTGCGCCGACGAGGACGTCCTCGACGCCGTCACCGTTCACGTCGCCGTGTGCGAGCGCCGTCCCGAAGTTGTCGTCCGCGCCCGCGCCGATCAACTTCGTGTCCGCGTCGGCGAGGGACCGGTTCTCGGCCAAGCCGCTCGTCGGTTCGGCCAGATCGGCCGGGCTCGTTCCGCCACCCTCGTCACCGGTCACGTGCGGGGATCCTACGCCGGCCGCGCCGACGAGGCCGATCCCCATTGCACTCGTGACGAGAAAGGCGACGACGGCGACTGTACGCCAGTTCTCCGCCCATCCGGACTCGGCTCCTCGTTCTTTGTAACGTGGCAGCATACCACACTGTTCGGCACCTATCCGTTTTGTTATAATATTGCAATCGGGAGAGTAGGATCGGAACCACTCGAACACCGCCGAGCTTACTGAACCCGTCGACGTACCGGGCTATCGAAATGCCGTCTTACCTGTCCGTATCTGAGAAATTCGGGAACAGGCTGTAGGGAACTTCGAAGACTCGGATTTTGTAACTATTGCTGCAGAGTACGTTCGGGTGGTCGGGAGGCCCCGGAGGAAATTTCCACCCGCTCGCGACGGGCGTCGACGCCGCCGGGCGTCACATGAAGTCCGCGATGCCGCTCTGTTTGTTCTTGTCGTTCTCGAAGATCGACTCCAGCGACCGCTCGAGCACCTCCAGACGCTGTTTCGTGTAGTCGCGGCAGCCGTACTCCTCGGCGACCTCGATGGCCACGTCCATGTACTTGTTCACCGATCCCTGGTGGACCGTCAGCGTCATCCGGCCGCCACACTCCCGGCAGTCGCCGGTGAGGGGCATCCGGCGGTACTTCTCGCCGCAGTCCAGACAGCGCGTCTCCTGCCGGGAGAACGCCCGGAGGTTGCCGATCAGGTCCGGCAGGAAGTGGTTCTCGATCACCCGCTCGGCCACGTCGGTCTGGTCGACCGCGCGGAGCTTCCGGGAGAGTTCGAGCTGGGCGTCCATCTTCGTCTCCATGTCGCCCAGCGTCTTGTACGCCGAGAGGTCCGGCCCGAGCGCGAGGTCGGTGGTGTCGTGGGTGTGGTCGAAGCCGTGGTACTCGTCCTCGGTGCCGAGCGTGTCCTCGCCGAGTTGGATCAACTCCTCGACGTCGCCGGGGTCGGCCATCTCGAGGGTGGCCTCGTAGAACTCCGTGGGGTACTGCCGGACGATGTCCATATTGTGGGCCTCGTCGTCGATCTCCGAGGGGTCGATCCGGGAGGACATCACCAGTGGCGCGTCCATCCGGCCGCCGCGCTGGTCGGGGAGGAACTCCTTCGAGAAGTTGAGCAGGCCGTCCAGCAGGAGCATGACGCAGTCCTCGTCGCCGTCGCACTGCTTTTGCGAGGTGTCGTTTGCGATCAGCGAGTGTGTATCCTCGACAGTGAGGCAGTACGTGTTCTCGGTGTCGCTTTCGACGTACGCTACCGAGGCGACAGATTCGACGAGGTAGTTTCCGTCGCCGCCGTCGAACGCGCGTCGACTCCGTGTCTCTCGCGAGGAAATCTGCTTTTCGAGCGTCTCACTCTTGCGCGAGAGGTGGAAGCCGACTCCGTCTGCGAACGTGACTGCGTCCTCTGCACTGATGGAGAACACGTAGCTACGTGCCGACTCTCCTGGGTCGTCGATGTCGTAGTAATCAGGGAAGTACTCGCAAAGTGGAGACGGCTCGGTAGTTTTGACACTCGCCACAATACCCAGCCGACTCAGTAGTGCGAAAATGTCCTCCTTCAGTTCTCTACTAACTGTAGTCGCAGAGACGACAGCCGCGTTCGTCGAGGCTGTTCCATCCCCGCTGAAGTATCCTCGAAGATATGCGGCAACGACCTCGTCCGGAGCATCAAACACCGGCTGGGGCACACGCTTCGTGCCCGCAAGGACGCCAGCATCCAGAACGCTGTCGAAGAACGTACGCAGGAGTCTCCCCGACGCCGTTACCTTGGCATCGTTCTCGCGGTATGGCTCAACTCCGAACTCTTCACGAAGAACTTCGACGAAGAACTCACGTGCTTCTGTCTCCGTCCCGCATATCGTCGTCTGGTGAATCGTACCTTTCGGTGTTTCCTGTTCTCGTGCGAAGCCTTCGGCGGCGTAGTACCCGAGGAGTGTGGCGACTCGTTCGTTGAGTTCGATAAAGCGGTCCATCTCGGGGCCGTCGCGCTTCATTCCGAGACGAATGTCGCCTGGGAGCCGGTCGGTCAGCGCCTCCGTGGAGTCGAACAGTTCGAGGAGTAGTTCTGCAGGGATACTCTCTCGGTAGACGTAGTTGCTCAAACCCTTCTTGCTTAGCCCGAGGAACTCGGCCGTGCTCTTGAGGGGGTAGAACGTGCCTTCGTAATCCTCCGCGAGTTGCTCCGTAAACAGACCGTAGAGCCAGTCTTTCTCTAGTCCCTTGACCGTCAGCCGACTGTTGTCGATCTCTTCCGTCTGTAGGAACTCCTCTAGGAGGTCGAACGTCGGTGCTTGGTCCGGAGAGACCGTATCCAGCCCATTCGGCTTCACGATACTGTCGTCCTCGGTCAGTTCGGACGCCTGTTTCGACCGGAGTTCGCCGTCGTAGACGTGCATCTCGTGATCCGGCGTCACCGTAATTTCCCGGCCGCTTCGGGTCTCGACGCGGACCATATGCTCCGGCGCCGGGTGCTTGCTCACCGCCTCGACCGGTTTCCCGACCTCGTTGCCGTCGGCGTCGATGGAGGGGACGAACACGTCGCCGTCCAGTTCCTGCACGAGCGTTCCGAAGTCGTCCTTCTCGGCCGTTTCGGGGTCGAGTCGCTCTTCCACAAACGTCTGAATCTCGTCGTGGTGCCACGAGTCGCTCTCGTCGCGGAACCACACCTTCGTCTCCGGGTGGAAGCAGTTCCGCCGCTTCGCCGCGTGGAAGTACGGATGCGCGTACCCCACCGCCGCGCTCGTGAACCCCACCACACGACCGACGACGGCCGCGGAGGTGTGCGGCGCCATCCCGAACACGAGTTCGCCGACGAGGTCCTCGCGCTCCTCGACCTCGTAGAACGGCTCCAGGCCGTAGAACTCCTCCAGCAGGTCGTCGACGAAGTCCGCGGTGCGCATCATGTGCTCGGCGGCGCCGTCGGGGAGGACGATGTCCTGCACTTTCAGCTCGACCAGCTGGTCGTCGTGCCGCAGCGGCTCGCCGTCGATGTCGGTCTCGTAGCCGAGCCGGCGGAACTCCGCGGCGGTGGTGTCCAGCTCCTCGGGCCGGACCGAGGTGACCGGGAGGTCGGTCATGTCGTAGCGCACGGTGCCGTCCTTGAACGACGACACGTCGTGTTTCGCGCGGAGGACGCCCTTCTCCATCGGCTCGGGCGTCTCGTTGGCGGACATCAGCCCCTGGACGCCCTTCAGGATCGAGAAGCTCCCCTCGCGCTCGCCGACGGCGTCGAGCGCGTCGTGGTAGATCGCGTTGAGGTCGATCACGCGCTCCTCGGGGCTCTCGACCTCCCAGTCACAGCGCGGGCAGACGACACGCCCGGACTCGTCGGGCTCGACTTCGATTCCGCAGTCGTCGCACTCGTAGTACGGTTCGGTGTGGCTCTCACACTCCGGACAGCGGTTCCGGTAGGTGTGCTCGCCACAGTCGGGGCACTCACGCTCGCCGAGGCTCACCTCGATCTTCCCCCGGCCGCGGTCGGTGCGGTCCTTCGCGGCCTTGACCACGTCGCGCTGGCTGCCGCCGGCCTCGCCGATGGGGAACATCGTGTGGACCGCCGGCGAGAGGTCGCGGCTCTCGGACTTCTCGGGGCGGCCCATCCGGTTGCCGATCCGCGTGGGCGCACGCTCACGGACCGCGAACGACGCGACCTCGTTCACCGCCTCGATGGCGTTCGTGCCCGGGAGCGGGACGGTGTCGGACGAACTGTCGGCGACGCTGTCGCCGTCGTCGCGAACCGCGACGCCACCGTCCGCGACGGCGGCGTCCGCGTCGTCGGCGCCCCACGTCCGCGCGCGCTCGCTCAGGTCCGCGGGCGACCACTCGCGCTCGAGTTCCGTCGTCACGCCCAGCGAGCGCAGCAGCGGCCGGTACTCCGGCACTCGGAGCGTCTCCTCGGTCGCGGTGTGCTCGACGAGCAGGCGTTCGAGCGCGCGCTGGGCGTCGTCGCTCCGCTCGATCAGCAGGCCGTCGTCGTCGATCTCCCCGTCGGCGGCCGCCGCCGCCAGCGCGTCGAACTCGGCGACGGTCACGTCGTGCCAGAGGTACGTGTACTCCGGGTGGATCGGGCAGTCGTACCGGTCGGCCCAGTCCAGCGCCGTCCGGGGGTCCGGGTCGTCGAGGTCGACGTGGGGGTCGTCCCGGAGTGCCTGCACGTCGGCGCCGGCGTCGTCGAACTCCTGTTCCCACCACTCGACGCTGTACGACGCCGGCACGAGCGGGTGGTTGTTCTCGACGAACTCGCCGTAGTTGACGAGGTACTCGCCGAGGTCGAGGATCTCGTCGACGCCGTTCCTGACCTCGAGCGCCTCCTGTGGGTCGTCGATCCGGCGCACGTCGCCGTTGGCGAGCTTCACCGTCGGCCCCTCGATCGAGTCGACCGGGACGACGCCGGCGGCCTTCCCGGGGCGCTCGGTCTTGATCTGGGTCCCGGTCGCGAGGAAGTCGTCGACGAGATGCATCGTCGCCGGGTGAACGCCCGCGGTCGCGAACCCGTGGTTGCGCGAGCGGCCGTAGCGTAGCCGGAACCCGCCGGACTCGGAGGGGTGGCCGAACACCGGCCGGCCGGCGATCAGGTCCCGGAGGTACTTTGTCGCCGGCTCGGCCCGGACCGGCCCCTCGGGCTCGTGCGGCTCGTCTGCTTCCTCGTCCACGTCGCCGTCGTCGGCGTCCGCCTCCTCGTCGGTCTCGTCTTCGTCGGCACCCTCGCCGTCGTCGTACGTGCCGTCGATGAGGTCCTGGAGCCACGGCCAGTCGACCTCGTCGAGCTGGCGGGTGTAGCGCTGGATCTTCGGGGCCTTCAGCGCGATCCCCTCGGCCATGACCAGACACATCCCGCCGCGGGCGGAGTTGGTGTCGACGCGCTCGAGGTCCCGGAACCCGGAGACCTCCTCGTCGCCGGTGGCCTCGCCGTCGAGCATGATCGGCATGTGCTCGGCGATGAACTTCGTCTCCTTGTCCTTCG
>JBMCDV010000083.1:0-6512 GCA_048618255.1 Natronomonas sp.
CCGAAGTCGACATCGGCATCTTCCCCGCACAGGCGCTCGTCCCCATCATGCGAACGGTCAACGAGAAACGGGCGCTCAAGTACCTCTTCACCGGCGAACACTTCGACGCCGAGACGGCACAGAACATCGGCTTCGTCACCGACCTCGTTCCCGAAGACGAGTTCGACGCGGAACTGAACGACCTCGTCGACGACCTCGTCACTCCCTCCGAGTTCATGATAGAAATCGGCAAGGAGTCCTTCTACAACCAACGCGAGATGAACTTCGACGAGGCGCTGGACTACATGCGCGAGATGGTGACGATGCTGGCGATGAGCGACGACGCCGAGGAGGGATTCAACTCCTTTCTCACCGACGGCGAACCCGACTGGAAGGGTCGCCCAGACGAGGAATAGCCCGCGAACCGAGCGAACTGCGACCACGACACCACGACACAACCCATGACCATCGAACAAGACTCAGTCAAAGGCAACGACCCCGACAAAGCCATAATCAGCGCGTCGCTCACGGGCGCGCTCACCACCCGCGACCAGTGTGAGGCGATTCCCTACACCCCCGAAGAAATCGCCGAGGACGCGGCCGCCGCCCGCGAGAACGGCGCGGCCATCGCACACATCCACGCCCGCACCGACAACGGCTCGCCGACCTTCGACGAGGAGACGTATCAGGAAATCTACGACGAGGTCCGGGCCCGAACCGACATCCTCATCAACTTCTCGACGGGCGCGCTCCACGAACCCGTCGACACCCGCGTCCAGTACGTCGAGGGCGTCCAACCCGACATCGCGGCGCTGAACATGGGGTCGATGAACTACGCGAAGTACTCCGAGTCGAGGGACGACTTCGTCTTCGACATGGTGTTCGAGAACCCGTTCAACGAGATTCGGGAGTTCCTGCAGGCGATGAACGGTTCGGGAGTCAAACCCGAACTGGAGTGTTTCGACACCGGCCACATCGGCAACATCCGACCGTTCGTCGAATCGGGCGACCTCGAACACCCCATCAACTTCTCGCTAGTGATGGGCGTCCTCGGCGGCATCCCGCCGACCGTCGAGAACCTCGCCCATCAGGTCCGACAGCTCCCCGACAGCGCCAACTGGCAGGTCATCGGCATCTCCAGAGAGCAGTGGCAACTCGTCGCCGCCGCCCTCGCGATGGGAGGCAACGTCCGCGTCGGCCTCGAAGACAACTTCTATCTCCCGAACGGCGAGATGTCGACGAACCCCGAACTCGTCGCGAAGGCCGCCGAGATGACCCGCAACGTCGGTCGGGAACCCGCCACGCCCGAGGAAGCCGCTGGCATCATGGAACTCGACGCCGACCACTTCTGAGAGTCCGCCTTCCGACGGTATTTTGCTCTCGTGGGGCACAATCCCGAAACGTGTCCTCCAGCCCCGCCATCGCCGCCGACGGACTGACGAAACGCTACGGCTCGACCGCGGCCGTCGACGGCCTCGACCTCTCGATTCCACGCGGCAGTGTCTACGGTTTCCTCGGGCCGAACGGCGCCGGCAAGACGACCACGATGCGTCTACTGACGACGCTGACGCGACCGACCGAGGGGACCGCTTCGGTCTGTGGCGACCCCGTGACCGACCGTGACGCCGTCATCGAACACGTCGGCTACCTCCCGGAGGTACCGCCCGTATACGACGAGTTGACCGCCAGAGAGGGACTGCGCTACGTCGCCGACCTCCGACGACTCGGCGATGTCGACGAGCGAATCGAGGCGTACCTCGACCGCTTCGGTCTCGCCGACGACGCCGACCGCCGCATCGGAACCTACTCGAAGGGGATGCGACAGAAGACGGCGCTCATCGCGACGGTGTTACACGACCCCGACGTGGTCTTCCTCGACGAACCGACCAGCGGTCTCGACCCCCGGGCGGCCCGGACCGTCCGTGACCTCATCGCCGACCTCGCCGCCGAGGACGTGACTGTGTTCCTCTCGACGCACATCCTCCCGGTCGTCGAGGAACTCGCCGACACCGTCGGCGTCCTTTCGCAAGGTCGCCTACTGGTGGAGGGGACCCCCGAGACGCTCCAGCAACGCGTCGAGGGCGGCGGAGGCTGCCTCGAAGACGCCTTCCTCGACATCACCGACGGATGGGAGTGAGAGCCGACGCCGCCGTCGCGTGGACGATTGCCCGGACCGAGACGCGACGCAGTCTCCGTGCGCTCCTCTCTGACCGGCGGCAACTCGGTGCGCTCGCGGTCGCCGCTCTCGCTCTTACGCCCGTCCTCGTCGGCGCCGTGCCATCGCTGTATCTGACCGGAAACGCGGTCGCCACCGGCGAGGTGACGCTGTCGACGACGGTCGTTCGCGGACAGTTCGTCACCACCTTCGCCGGCCTCGTCGGGTTGGGCGTCATCCGAGCGCTCGAACGCGCCTCGACGGTCGACCACGCCGACTACCTCCTGACGGCCGTCTCTCCGCGTGCGCTCACCGTCGGCCTCATCGGTGCCGAGTTCCTTCGCACCCTCGGCGTCCTCAGTCCCGTCCTCCTCGTGGTCTACGGACCCTTCCTTCTCGGTCTCGGCGCGCCAACGATGGGGGCCATCGCCGTTTTCGCCGCGGTCCCCGCACTGGCCGCCACACTCGCTATCGGGTACACCCTCGGTCTGGTCGTTCGACTGGCCGGTCGGCGGCTTCGAGTAACCCGGCGGCGTGGCCAACTGCTCGGCATCCTCGGAGCGGTCGTGCTGGTCGGAGCCACGTTCGTCTTCACGCCGGAGGCACTCGCCTTCCTCCGGTCGCCGCCGTCGGTGCTCGCTGCCATCCCGCTGGCGCCGTACGCCGACCTGTTCGTCCTCGGGACACCCAACGCACCCGCGGTCGGCGTCGAGACGGGCCTCGGTATCGCCGTAGTGTGTTCTCTCACCGTCGTCGGCCTCGCGGCGTCGATACCGCTGTCGACTCGACTCTGGTTCGGCGACGCCAACCGCCGAACCGACACGGCTGACGACGAAGGGACCGTCAGCGTGCCGGAATTCCTGTCGGGACGACCCCTCGGACGGGCGGTGTTCTGGCTGTGGCTCCGCGGCGTTCGCGCGCCGACGCGGTTCGTCCACCTGCTGTACGTCGTGTTTGCGACGTTCCCGGCACTTGGGTCGCTCGCGGGCGCCGAGACGCCGCTGTTGTGGCTTCCACCCGTCGCCCTCGGCGTCGGTGCGTTGTTCGCCGGTGCGACCTTCGGGCTGAATCCTCTCGGCGACGAGGGAGCCGCGCTGCCGGCCGTCGTTCTCGCAGGGACGGCCGGCCGGACGCTGGTCCGTGGGCGCATGGTGGCCGGTATCGCGCCACTGCTGCCGCCGGCGCTGATAATCGCCGTCGTGGCGGGCGTCGTCGGTCCGATGACGCCCGTGGCCGCCGCACTCGTCGCCGCCTTCGGCGTCGTCCTGACTGGGTTCAGCGCTGCACTCGCCGTCGGCCTCGGGACACTCATCCCGAACTTCGAATCCCAGCGCGTCTTCGGCATCGAGGCGGTCCAGCCGACGCCGTGGGCCGTCTTCGGACACCTCTTCGGCGTCGGAATCGCCGCACTCGTCGGATTTCTCGCCGTCGGCGCACCGCATCTCCTCGATGCGCCGTCCGTCGCGGTCCGGGTCCTCCCGGTCGGAGTAGTATCGGCAGTTCTCGGAGTCGTGGGAATCGTCTTCTACCGCTATGCGGTACGGCGAGTCGAGACGTTCACCTACGAGTGAGCCCCCTCGTCGCTCGGCTCACACAGCCCACTCCAGCATCCTCGCGTAGAAGGAGTCCGTCGCGAGTGCCCCGCGGTCACCGACCAACACGAGCGCCTTCTTCGCACGCGTCAGCGCGACGTTCACCCGACGGTGGTCTTCGAAGATTGGACTCGTGAGATTCTCGGTGGCGACGAACGAGATGACGACGACCTCCTTGGCGGAGCCCTGGAACCTGTCGACGGTGTCGACGGCCACGTCCGGCAGCCGCCGCGAAATCTCGGCGACCTGTGCCCGAAACGGTGCGATGACACCGATATCGTCGGGGTCGACGCCGGCCTCGCGGAACGACGAGACGACTTCGGCGACGCGGTCGGCCTCGATGGAGTTCGTGTTTCCGTCGGCGACGCCGTCGGGGTCGATAAAGGAGACGGGGTCCCGGAGTTCGGGCGGTAGCGCGTCCGTCGAGACGCCCGGCAAGTCGTCGAGTCGCTGGGCCGCCACCTCGCCGGTCGCCGGACGAAGCTCCCCGTCGTAGAACTCCCGACTCGAGAAGTACTGCACCCGCTGGCTCATCCGGTATTGTCGGTCGAGCATCACGCCCGCCTCCGGATACGTCTCGATGAGCCGCTGGAACAGCGACTCCTGAAGGTCGTTTTCGGCCCGGACGACCGGCGGCAGTTGCTGGTGGTCGCCGACGAGCACGAACCGGTCTGCGAGGTTCACGGCGAGGAACGTCCCCGGTTCGGTCAACTGACCCGCCTCGTCGACGACGGCAGCGTCGAATCGTTGTTCTTTCAGGACGCGCGACCCGCAGGCGGCGGTCGTCGCCGCGACGACGCTGGCATCCTGCAGCGCCGCGGCACGCTCTCGGGGGTCACCGGAGCGTTCGAGTCGGTACGCCTGCATGTCCTCGCGGACGCCCGTCTCCGACCCCCAGCGGACGATGTCGGTGAAGCCCTGCTCTTCGAGGGCCTCGATGGCGTTGTCGACGGCGCGGTTCGTAAACGCCGACAGCAACACGCGCTCGCCGCGGTCGACGAGTGCGCGAATCGTTCGCGCGAGCGTGTAGGTCTTGCCCGTTCCCGGCGGACCGTGAACGAGCGCGAAGTCCTCGGCGGTGACGGCCATGTTGACCGCCTCGTCTTGAGCCGCGTTGTTGTCGATGTAGGTGCGTTGTCCGTCGGCGAACGTCGGGTCGCGGCGGCCGAACAGCACGTCCTTGCGGTCGGGGTCGCCACGGAGGACGGCGTCGTGCAGCGCCGTGAGTTGCCTGTCGACGCCGATTTCGGAGGGGTACACGTCGAGCCGCCGGAGTTCAAGCGGTTCGTCGGCGGTGACGACGATTTCCTCGCCCAGTTCTTCGACGGTCGCCAACTCCGCAGTTCCCCGGGTCGGGTGGCCGTCGCTTGCCAGCACGCGGTCGCCCTCGCGTATCTTCGAGACGGCCTCGGAGGTTCGTCGTGCCCGCAGTCGCCAGCGGCCGCCCGAGACCGGTTCCCGACCGAGCGGTTCGAGGTCCAGCAGCGCCCGGTCGTCGGCGGCGCGTTCCTCGGCGGATTGCTCCCACAGTTTTCGGTACTCGCGGTGGACCTCGCGGCGTTCCTCCTCGATGGCCCGGTAGAACCGCTCGAAGTACGCCCGTTCTTCTTCGGGGAGGGGTCGGCCAATCTGGCCGGCCTTCGACTCCTGGTCGAGACGGCCGGCGACGACCATGCACGTGTCCTGTTCGAAGCAGTACTCGCATTTCGCGTCGGCCTCGTAGCCCGTCGGCACAGTCAGGTCGTACTCGGCGGCGGCGATTTCGTTGCGCTGTCGGAGGACGAACTTCAGGAAGCCGGGGCCGATAGCGAACTCCTTGGCCGGCGAGAGGTCTCCCGATTCCTCGTTTCGGTCCAGCGCCGTGTTCTTGGTGTACAAGAGCGTCCCCGTATCGGGTGCGTCCGCGACCGAATCGGCCAAAAGCAGCGCATAACAGGCCGCCTGCACCTTGTCCTGAAATCGGGGGTCCCGCGTCGTGTTCTTGCCGGTCTTCAACTCGACGGGCATCCCGCGTCTGACGGCGTCTGCTCGTCCCTTGATGCCGAAGCGCTCGGAGATGAGCGTCTGTTCGGAGCGCCAGGAATCCTCGTCGGAGAGGGTGCCCTGCTGGAGCCACCCCTGGATTGCGGCGGCGTTCTGCCGTACGTCGTCGGCGACCGAGTCGGCCGTCTCCCCGAGCAGACCCAAATCGAGTGCCGCCTCGGCGACCCGTTCGTCGATGCTGTCGTCGAGGTCCCGGCCACGCAGCAGGTCGCCGAACACCTCGTGAACGACGGTCCCCTTGACGACCGGGTATTTGAGCGGTATCCCGCTGAGTTTGTTCAGGTAGTAGATGCGAGGACACTGTACCCACCCGCGGATGTCGGTCACGTCGACGAGGAAGTCGGGTTCGACGACCACCAGCGAGTCGCCGGTCGTCGAGTACTGGGTCTCCCCGCGGAACTCCCGCTCTTCGGCCTCCGTAACGAGCAGGTCCATTCCCTCATCTAGCAGTTCAGCGGTTTCGGTCCACTTCCCCCACAGCGTCACCTGCACCGCCTCGGCCGCACCGCGGTCCGGGCGGACGAGTACTTCGGCGAGTTCGGAGGTCCCGCGACTCGTCTCGACGGTCCGGGGGTCGCGTGCCTCAACGATGGGGCCTCGAAGGTTCACATATCCTCCTGCGTCCTCGGCGGAAAAACGCTATCGGTCGCCGGAGCGCATCAATGAAGCGAACGTTGGATTCGAAGTAGTAGCTTGACCATCTGGAGAAACAGTAGACAACAGACCCCCAGCAAGGGAGTACG
>JBMCDV010000084.1:0-6507 GCA_048618255.1 Natronomonas sp.
GCGTGGTGATGCGAACCCACTCGTCGTCGGACATTTCCTCGCGGTGGATCTGTCGGCCGACCCGTTCGAGGATGTCCCGGCGGTCGTCGCGTTCCTGTTTCAGGAAGTTCCGGACGTTCGACACCGTCGCGGATTCGATGGGTGGCGTCCGGACGACTTCCGGAGTCCAGCCGACCTGCTGGGTGATTTCCCGAAGCGTCGACCCGTGCCGGCCGATAACCATTCCGGGTTTTTGGGCTTCGATGACGACCTCACCGGTGTCGGCGTGGAAATCGAGGTCCGTGATGCCTGCCTCTTCGGGGACGACCTCCCGTATCTTCTTTCGGGCCTCCTCTGGGCGGGAGAGCACGTCGGGGTCCGGTCGCACCGTGATGCGTTTCCGGAGCTTCGACGCCAGCCGCCGAATCAAATCGCCGTCGCCGGCGAACTTCTTGGGGTCCCGCGTGTAGACGACGAGTTCCGGCCCCTCGTACTTCACGTCGGAGATGGAGATGTCGTTCGGGACTTCGCTCACTATCGTTTCCTTGATGTCTTCGAGTTTCCGCTCTACTGCACTCATGATGTAGAAATCCTCGGTTGTGGGGTTCCGGCGCCGCGGTGCACCGCTCGTCGCGTGGGCCGATGGCCCGACCGGCGTACGGTGTGACAACAGGTCATGGATGTCGTATCTACGGGTAACTGTGGTCTCTCGACCGCGGGAACGACCGGAAAACCCGCTCGTACCCGGACGTAACCCACCACTCATATAAAATCCTTCGCAAACGGAAGACATGAAGCTCACACCCGAAACCGTCGCGGCCGAACGCGCTCGCGTCCGCAAAAACGAGGCGATTCCGGCGCTCATGAACGACGTTCGGTCCCGTCTGGGTCAGTTGTTCGGCGTCGGAGTCGACCACGTGACGGCCGAGCAGTATCGAACCGAGGTCGACGCGGTGTTCTCCGACGGCGACCGCGCGGTGAACGTCGCCGCCCTCTGTGGCATCCTCCGAGACCTCGACTGTGAGGGCGATTATCCCGGGTTCGTCGTCGACGAGTTCCTCGGCCGCAAACTCGCCGCGACGATTGCGGGCAGCGAACCGCACGCCACCCTCGCGGAGGCGACGTTCCACTTCGCGGACGTACACACCCACGGTGAAGCGGACGAAGCCGCGGGCGCTGACGACCTCGATGCCGCCCTCGCGGCCGGTTTTCAGACGCGTCTGCCGGGCTGGGAGTGGACCGAATCGGAGAGTCCCTTCGCCGTGGAGTAGGCTTTTGGTCGACCCCTCGCTGGAGGCGGTATGGAACGCGTCAGTATCGAGGACATCGATGCCGAACCGCACCCGATGGGCGTCAACCGCGAGCGCCGCAACGTCAGCGACGCCCTCGGTGCCGAGGAGATGAGCGCCGTCCACTACGAACTCGACCCCGGCGAGTCCTTCTCCGGCGGCCTCCACACCCACCACGACCAGGAGGAGTGTTTTTACATCATGGAGGGCGTCGCCACCTTCGAACACGGAACCGACGGCGAGGAGACCGAGGTCGAGGCCGGCGAAATCATCCACTTCGACCCCGGCGAGTTCCAGTGCGGCCGGAACAAAAGCGACGACACCGTCGTCGGCCTCGCGTTGGCCGCACCCGGGAGCCAGCACAACTGGGAGGACCTCGAATCGTTCGCGCCCTGCGGTGAATGCGGGGAGGTAACCCCTCACGGCGTCGAGGAACCGGTCGACGGCTTCACCATCTTCTGTAAGGAGTGCGGCAACGAGATGCAACTGGCCTGAACGCCGCCGTCCGTTCCACCCGAATCGGCCAGCAGAGCTATCATCCGACACGGGCGATTTTGACGTACATGCAACGACGAGAATACCTCATCGCGACGGGAAGCGTCGCCGCGGGCGCCTCACTGGCCGGTTGTCTCGGCGGTGCGACCGGCACGCTCGCTACGCAGGTCACGGACCAACCCGGCGACATCTCCGACTTCGAGTCGTGTGTCGTCACCATCACCGAACTGCGCATCAAGCCGGCCTCCGACGACGGGGACGACGGGGACGACGGCAACGAGACGGACGGAAACGGGACGGACGACACCGACGACGAATCCGCCGAGGAGACCTACGAGGTCGACGACGCCGAGGCCGACCTCGTCGAACTGCAGGACGGCAACACCCAACTCGTCGACGAACAGGAACTCGACGCCGGCGACTACGAGTACCTGAAGATAGCGGTCTCGAACGTCGAGGCGACGCTGAACGACGGCAGCGACGCCGACGTGAGCACGCCCGGCGACGCGCCGCTGAAGTTCAACCAATCCTTCGAGATTCGAGAGGACACCCGGACGGTGTTCACCGCGGACTTCACGCCGGTCAAGCAGGGCCAGTCGGGCGGCTACGTACTCCAACCGGTCGCCGATGGAACCGAAGTCTCCTACGAAGAGTAGTTCGGCTGACTGACTCTCCCCGAAAGACAACACATGTATCCCCGCCATCGGTAGCGGGACGTAATGTCTTCGCGACGTACGTCGTTTCTCGATGGCGCCCGGACCGTCGCACCGGTCATGGTCGGCATCGTCCCGTTCGGTCTCATCGCCGGTGCGGCGGCCGTCGGGGTCGGTCTCTCCGGGTTGCAGGCGGTGGGACTGTCCGTTCTCGTCTTCGCCGGCGCCTCCCAGTTGGCCGCAATCGAATTGCTCGGTGAGAACACGTCGGCTGTGGTCGTCGTCGTGACGGTCCTCGTCATCAACCTCCGGATGACGATGTACAGCGCGTCGCTGGCGCCGTATCTACAGGAGTTCTCGACGCGGTGGCGCGCCGCGATGGCGTACGTCCTGACCGACCAGGCGTACGCCCTGTCGGTGGCGGAGTTCCGGGCCGACGATTCGGTCGACCGGAAGTGGTACTACCTCGGGACGGCGGTGCCGCTGTGGGTCGTCTGGCAGATCTGTACGGTCGTCGGCGTCGTCGTTGGCGCCCGAGTCCCCGATTCGCTGCCGCTTCAGTTCGCCGTGCCGTTGACGTTCCTCGCAATTTTGGTTCCGACGATTACCGACACGCCGAGTGCGGTCGCCGCCGGCGTCGGCGGCTCCATCGCGGTCATCGGGGCCGGCCTCCCCCTCAATCTGGGCCTCATCACCGGCGCCGTCACCGGCGTCGTCGCCGGATTGGTCGTCGAAACGGGGTGGTTCCGGTGACCGACTCCGCGACGGTGTGGCTCGCCATCGCCGTGGCTGGCGTCGGGACCTTCCTGATTCGGTTCTCGTTCCTCTTCCTCTTCGAGTACCTCTCGGAGGTTCCCGACGGCGTCGAACGAGCGCTTCGGTTCGTTCCGGCGGCGGTGCTGGCGGCTCTCGTCCTCCCCGCCGTCGTTCTCGTCGAGGGGTCGCCGGCAGTCTCGCTCGGCAACGAGCGCCTGCTGGCCGGTCTCGTCGCCGCAGTCGTCGCCTGGCGGACCGAGAGCATCTTCGCGACTATCACCGTCGGAATGGTGGTACTCGTTGGATTGCAGATGTTCCCGTAAGTATAACTGAATACGGTTACATATTCTGCAAAATCAATCCCCTAGAGTTACGTAAGTGGCGAAACGAATCACCACATGGACGCGTTCCGGCGGCGACCACATCAGCGTCTCTCGCGGGCGGTCGTCAAGACGGTCGGCTACCGGTTGTTCATGCTCGTCATCACCGTCGCAGTCGCCTTCTTCGTCGTCGGTAACGTCGGCGAAGCACTCAGCATCGGCCTCGTCGCGAACCTCCTTAAGACGGGGACCTATTTCGCCTACGAGCGGGTGTGGGACCGCATCGAGTGGGGCGTCTGAGCCGTTCCCACGGATACGCCGGGTTTAATACTCGCCTACAGGACGTTCAGGTATGAGCGGCGAGCAGGAACTCGGCATCACCGAAAGCAAGGAGCACAGTCCCGGCGAGTGGTACGCCGAGGTCGTCCAGAAGGCCGGCCTCGCGGACTACGCGCCGATGGGCGGGTTCATCGTTACCCGTCCTCGCGGCTACGCGCTGTGGGAGCGACTACAGGACCACCTCGACGGCTGGTTCAAACAGACCGGCGTCGACAACGCCTACTTCCCGCTTTTCATCCCCGAGGGCTATCTCGAACGGGAGAAGGACATCGTCGAGGGGTTCGACCCCGAAGTCGCGTGGGTCACCCACGGCGGCCACGACGAACTCGAAGAGCGGCTGGCCGTCCGACCGACCAGCGAGTCCATCATCGCGCCCTTCATGGCCGAGTGGGTGCGTAGCTACCGCGATTTACCCCTGCGGCTGAATCAGTGGTGTAGCGTCGTCCGCTGGGAGGCCACCGAGACCAAACCGTTCTTCCGGACCAAGGAGTTCCTCTGGCAGGAGGGCCACACCGCCCACGCCACCAGCGAGGACGCCTGGGAGGAGACGATGACCCGTCTCGGCCAGTACGAGCGACTGTACGAGGAGGTCATGGCCATCCCCGGAATGACGGGTCGCAAGCCCGAACACGACAAGTTCCCCGGCGCGCATACGACGACGACTATCGAGGCGCTGATGCCCGACGGCAAGTCGGTGCAGGCCGGCACCTCCCATCACCTCGGAACCTCCTTCGCGGAGGCCTTCGACATCACATACACCGACGAGGACGAGGAAGAACGCATCGCACACACCACCTCGTGGGGGCTCTCCTGGCGCGCACTCGGCGCGCTCATCATGACCCACTCCGACGACCAGGGACTGGTCATCCCGCCCGCGCTGGCGCCCACACAGGTCGTTATCGTTCCCATCTGGCAGGCCGACACCGAAGACGAGGTCAAGGAGTACGCCGCCGGTCTCGCCGCGGACCTCGACGAGCAGTTCCGCGTGGAACTGGACGACCGCGACGAGCGCAACCCCGGCTTCAAGTTCAACGAACACGAGCTCAACGGCATCCCGCTCCGCATCGAAATCGGCCCCAACGAGGTCGAAGACGAGGAAGCCACGCTCGTCCACCGCCCCGACGGCGAAAGCGAGGTGGCCGACGCCGACGACATCGTCGAGTCGGTCGAGGAGGCCCTGGAGACCGTGTACGCCAAACTGTACGCCGCCGCCGAGGAGAACCTCGAAGAGAACATCCGCGAGGCCCACGGCCGCGGCGAAATCCTCGGTACCATCGGCCAACACGGCGGCTACGTCAAGACCGGCTGGTGTGGTGACGAAGCGTGTGAGACGGCCATCAAGGACGAAATCGCCGCCGAAATCGTGATGCTCCCGCTCGACGAGGACGAAGAGCCCGTTCACGATACCTGTGGCATCTGCGAGGAGGAAGCCGTCGAGACGGCGTACTTCGCGAAGAGTTACTGAACCGCTGTCGCCTTTTTATGGAGGCTACAAGAGCCGCGAAACCACGAGTAACAGCGCGAACAGGTACATCAGGCCGAGGAGTGCGTTCCGGCGGTTCGCACCGGGACGCATCCCCGGAAGCATCGCGACCGAAACGACCCTCTGCAGTGCCCGGATGCGCATCAGGGCTCGCCGGAGACGGCTGTGCTGGTCGCGTCGTCTGACCCGTCGGTGTCCGTGGACTCGCTTTCGGCGTCGGTCGTCGATTTCGTCGATTCGTTGGCGGTCGTTCCGGAAGAGTCCCCGTCAGCCAGCTCGTCGGTCGCCCCGTCGTCGGTCGCCCCGTCGTCGGTCGCCCCGTCGTCAGTGTCACCGTCGTCAGTGTCGCCGTCGTCGGGTGAGGACTCATCCGAGGATTCGCCGTCGCCGTCGGTCAGTTCGGTATCGGTATCGTCCTCCATCGAGTCGCCCGCCTGCTCACCGTCGTCGGTGGACTGTTCGTCGGCCTCTGGGCTCTCGGTGTCGCCATCGGAGGCGTCAGTACCGTCGTCGGTCCCTTCTTCGGCTTCCTCGTCGGTACTGCTGGCCTCGTCGTCGGCCCCATCGTCGGCACCGCCGCCAGCATCGGTGTCGTCCGGAGCTTCGGCGTCGGGTTCGGCTTCGCCCGTGCCGTCACCGGAGTCCGAGTCGGCACCCGACTCGTCTCCAGTTGCCGGATCGTCACCGTTCGACTCGGATGCGTTTTCAGCCGAGCTTTCGGTTTCCCCGTTCGAGACTGTTCCGTCGACGGTGTCGTTCTCGGCCGTCGCGACGGTGTCGTTCTCGGCCGTCGGTGAGTCGTCGTCTGCCTGTTCGGTGGGTGGCTGCTCGCCGTCTGTTACTTCGTCGTTGGTCGGTCCATCCGCCGGTGCGTCGACGTCGTCATCCGAACCGGCGCCACCAGGGTCACCACCACGTGCGAACGCGGGCGCTCCTCCCGGCGGGCCGGTGGGCGCTGGTGAGGACTCCGTCTCGTTGTCATCCGCAGTTTGGGAGACTGGTGGTGCTACGTCGGCGCTGACGGGAACGACCACGGATTCGTGGTCCGAAAGCAAGGCGACCGTTCCACCGCCGGCGCCGACCGTCGCGGCGACGAACACCGCGACGACGGCGATGACGACGGCGATGTCGTTCGCCATCTCAGTCACCTCCGGGCGTCCCGTCGGTCTCCGGGTCAGCCACGGTGCTGGACT
>JBMCDV010000085.1:0-6502 GCA_048618255.1 Natronomonas sp.
GGATAGTTACGGAACTGTTCGAGCGGTATAATTAACCGGGTCGGCGACGAGTATCGTCGTATGGTCAGTTCCGAAACGCTCCGTCGCGGCGCCCGGGCGGCGGTCATCATCGCCGGCTTCATCGCCGGCTTCCTGCTCATGGCCGGGCTCTACGGCTTCGTCTTCCCGGAGCGACTCGTCGACCGGGGATTCGACTCGACTTCGACCGCGTACCTCGTCAGCGCGGTGTTGCTCGTGACCGGCGCTGTCGGCATGTACCTCCAGCAGTACGTCACTCGACGGTTCCTCGACGAAGCGTAGTCGCACCTACGAGACGCCAGTGTCGTCGCGGTAGTGCGGATAGTCCATCTGGTCGGCGATGCGGTCGCGCGTGCCGGCGTCGGTGAGCAGTTCCGCGAAGTACAGGCCGACGTTGAGCGCCGAACTCACGCCGCCACCGGTTATTACCTCGCCGTCGCGGACGACGCGCCCTTCGGTCACGGCGGCGCGTTCGGCGAGTGCCTCGTAGGCGCTCGGGTGGGTCGTCGCTCGGCAGCCATCGAGGAGGCCGGCGGCGGCCAACAGCAGCGACCCCGTACAGACGGAGAGTTTGTACCGGCAGTCCTCGGCGGTCCGGAGCCACGAGACGACCGGGAGGTCCTCGTCGGGAAGCGTCGTGCCGATGCCGCCGGGGACGACGACGGCGTCGTAGTCGGCAAGGGGTTCGTCCGTCACCGTCGTCTCGACGGTAACTCCACCCGTCGCTCTCACGGTCGGCGAGAGGCCGCAGACCTCCCACTCGATGTCGTCGCGGAAGCCCATCGTCCCGACACGCGTGATTGGGTCGTAGGCACCGACGAAATCCAGCGCCGTGAGACCGTCGTAGACGACGAAGGCGATTCGAATCGTCATCGTACCTGAAACGGCGGGAAGCAATCCAGGAGCAGCCCCGGTCGGTCGGTTTCGCCGGCCGCGACGGCGCTCGGTTTGGCGAACGACTCCGCCTCGAGAAACGACGCGAACGACTCGCGTGCGTCGTGGACGGCGTGGATGTTCGGGTGACACAGCAGCAGCGCTGCGTCGTCGGCTGCCTCCGCCAGCCGGTCGGTGACCGCCGGCCCGTCGTGGCCCCGTTCGAACAACTGGAGGTCGTAGGGCGATTCGGGCTGGAGGAACGCAATCGAGGTGTCGACGCCGGGCGGTTCGGCGCCGACTATCCACTCGATGCCGTGTTCTTCGGCCGCTCGGACGGACCCGGAACTACACCGCATGAACGGGACGTGAAAGCCGGTCGGTTGGGTGTCGAGGTCGGTCTCGAAACGGTCGAGGATGGCCGTTAGCTCCTCGTCGACCGTCTCGTAGGGCGTCTCCATGTAGGAGGTGTGCCGATAGCCGTGGACGACGACCTCGCTGCCCGACTCGAGGAGTCGGCCAACGCCGTCACGGACGGCCTCGTCTTCGAGGTGTATCGCCGGCACGGAGACGCCCGCGGAGACTCCCGATTCCCGGAGGGCGTCTGCGAGCCAGTCGATGCCGTCCTCGAAGGCGTCGTAGGCGATGTGTTCGATGCGCGTCTCGAGGCTCGTCTCGGGGTCGAGGTTCCGGACGAACTTCAGATACGGGCTGAGCGACCGTCGCTTCTGGTCGTGGGCAGTCGTCGAATCTTCGAAGTGGTGTGTCATGGTCGGGTTTTGTGTCGTCGGCTCATTCAGGGCGTAATTCCGAGAAGTCGACGCCGTCGAAGTCAACGTCGAGGTCGTCGGCGAAGGCCTCGGCGTACTCGATGTAGCGGCGGGCCGTCTCGATGTTGGCGATGTCTATCATGTCGCCCTCGTAGCGGACGGCGCTTTTGCCTTCGCTTTCGGCTTCCAACAGCGCCTCCATCGCACCGACCCAGTACTCCACGGTGTCGGCGTCCGGCAGGAAGATTTCGTTGGCGTGTTCGACGTGGGAGGGGTGGATGACGAGGTAGCCGGTGTAGCCCATCTCCCGGGAGAACTGCATGTCTTTCCGGAGCCCCTCGATGTCGCCCACGTCGACGTACGTCCCGGCGAGCGGAAACTCTATTTCGGCCGCACGAGCGTCCATCAGAGCATTCTCGCGGAGGTGCAGCGTCTCCAGTCCCTCCCGTCCGGGGCCGGTCCACTCGAAGCCGAGCGCGCGATTGGTGTCGGTGCCTTTCACGGCGCCACAGCCGATGGTTCCGACCCGGTCGGCGGCCGTACAGAGTTCGTACACCTGTCGCATCGCTTGTGCGGTTTCGACGCTGACGGTCAACTCGATGCCGCCGACCTCGAGACCTTCGCGGCGCTCGATGTGAGTCAACACGGTGTCGAGCCGTTCGATGTCGTTCGGTTCTCGGACCTTCGGGACGGTTATCGCCTCCAGTTCCTCACAGGCGATGGCCTCGAAGTCGTGTTCTGCGAAGCCCTCGCTGGCGTTGGGATGGGCGTTGACGCGGACGTGGACGCGCTGGCCCTCGTCGTGGAGTTTCGGGAGGTGTTCGGCGACGATATCACGAGCGGCCGCTTTCTCGTCGGGCGGGACCGAGTCCTCCAAATCGAGGATGATGACGTCGGCGTCGTTCTCGTGGGCGCTTTCGACCCAACTCTCACGGTTCCCGGGGATGAACAGCACTGAGCGAGCGGGTTCCATGTATCGAACTCGTCGGAGGAGTCCTTATACCTTGTCCCGTCTCACAGGTCGGCGACGCGCGGAATTACCTCCTCTCCGAGGAGTTCGATGGCGTCGACGGCGCGTTCGTGGTCCATTCCGGGCCACTGGACGCGGGCGACGAGGTGGTCGACGCCGAGGGTGTCGTTGAGCGATTCGAGGTCGGCGACCAGCTCGTCGGGCGTGCCGATGAGATAGCGGCCCTCGCTGACTCGGTCGAAGCGCTCCCGTCTGCTCAACTCTCCGGGGTCGTCGTCGATGACGCCCCACTCCGACAGCGAGTCGAACTTGTCGAGAATGTACGGCGCGGCGGTGTCGATGGCCTTCTCGGTCGTCTCGGCGACGTACACGTCGCGTCGAATCGGCCGACAGGACGGCTCCTCGGTGAGTTCGCGCTCGTAGAGTCCGACGGCCTTCTTCAGTTTCGAGACGGGCGAGACGGGGTCGATGAGCCACGCGTCGCCGAGGGCGGCGGCGCGTCGGACGGCCGAGGGTGCCGACCCGCCGAGCCATATCGGCGGCCCGGACTCCTGTACCGGCCGGGGACGGAGTGTCACGTCCTCGAAGGCGTAGTGCTCGCCGTCGTAGGAGACGTCGTCTTCGGACCACAGCGCCCGGAGGATTTCGACGCCCTCGGTGACGCGGCCAGCGCGTTCGGCCTTGTCGACGCCGACGGTGTCGAACTCGGCGTCGCGGTAGCCGGCGGCGGCACCGAAGACGACGTTCCCGCCCGAAATCACGTCGAGCGTGGCGATGCGCTCGGCGACCAACGCGGGGTTGTGCAGCGGCAACAGACAGACGCTCGTCCCGACGCGGACGTCGGCGTCGAACTCCGCGGCGAGGCGGGCGAGCGTCTGGAAGTTGTCGAAGTAGATGTCGTCGGTGAAGTGATGTTCGCCGACGAACAGCCCCTCGAAACCGCTTTCGTCGGCGGTTCGAGCCTGTTCGAGCAACTCCGCGAGACACCGCTCGGGGTCGCGGTCGCCCGGGTGTTGAGTCAGCCCCATCAGGCTGACGTCCACGGTCAGACACCTCCGAAGATGTGTTCCGGGTTGTCCCGCGCCATCTGCTCGATGTCGTCACGCGGGATGCCGGCGGATTCGAGGTCGGCGTGGAACGCCGCGAGGGCGTCCGGCGGCGACATCCGGCCCGGTTGGCCGTAGTCCGTCGACAGCAGGTTGTGCTCCGGACCGGTCGCCTCGATGCCGGCGACGATTTCTTCGAACATCGCGCCGTCGGCGAAGGCATCGTGGGCCGCCTCGGGGGCATCCGGGAGAAACAGCTCACGGACGGTCTCGTCGGTCACGATAGAGCAGCGCTCGAAGTACACCCCATCGCGGGCCAATCGGGCCTGTCGGTCCGGGGTGAGGCCGACGCCGTCGCGGGCGGCGTGGAACTCCGGATGCGTCACGATGACCTCGCCGTCGACCTCCGTGACGGCGTCGACGACGGCCTCGACTTCCTCGACGCCGATGTGGCCGGTTCCGACGACCATCCCATCGTTTATCGCCTCCGTAAGCACCGACCAGACGCCGTCTTTCAGTTCGTCGTTCCCGTTCAGTAGGTCGATGGTTTTCGGCTCACCCTGTTCGAGCATGTTCCGTTTGGCGGTCATCGTCGGGAGTTCGACGCGACTGGCACCCATCTTCGCGGCGGCGACGACGGCATCGATGTTGATGCCCCCGGCCGAGCGGTTCAGGACGACCGTGGAGGCGAGGCGGATATCGGAGTCACAGGCCTGCTCGACGAGCGCCGCAGCCATCGTCGTCGGCGCGTGGTGGTTCTTGAGAACTAACCCACCCATGCCGGCGTCGGCGGCGCGTCGAGCGAGTTCCACGATATCGTGCTTTCTGTCGGTTACGTCCGGTCCCGCGTGGACGTGTGTGTCCCACGCGCCGGCGACGGGGTGCTGAGTTGCCATCTGTTTCCCTCGAAGTGTGTGTACAATTGCCACGAGTATTAAGCCCTCTGGGACAGTTCAGTTCCGTTTCACGACGGGTCGCGGCGCTCAACTTATTTATGCACAGCACGCGACGAACCCGTATGAACCAACGTACGGCCGTCCACTGGGGGCGATATCCGTGAATATCGCGGTCGTCGGCGCCGGCGCACTGGGCTGTCTGTTCGGCGGCCGGCTCACCGAGAGCGGTCACGACGTCCACCTCCTGCACTACCGGCAGTCGTACGTCGACCGGTTGAACGAGGACGGACTGACCATCGAAAGCGAGGACGGCGAGACGACCGACATCGCCGTCAGGGCGACGACCGACGCGAGCGAAGTCGGCCCCGTCGACCTCGTTATCGTCTTCGTCAAATCCCACCAGACCGAGGCGGCACTGGCCGAACACGCCGCCTGTATCGGCCCCGAGACCGACCTGCTGTCGCTGCAGAACGGTCTCAGACACTACGACCGACTGCTCGACGTCGTCGGGGAGGACCGCGCCTTCGCGGGCGTGACGTATCAGGGTGCCGTCGCCGAGAAGTCGGGATACGTTCGCGTGACGTCGAGCGGCCCCTCGACGTTCGGCGGCACGAACGACGCGGCCGCCCGCCGAATCGGAGAGGCACTCGAAGACGGGGGCTTCCCCGTCGAGGTGGTCGAGGACCCACGAGCGTACATCTGGGCCAAACAGCTGATGAGCCTCCCCATCAAGCCGCTGGCGGCGTTGACGCACCTCTCGAACGGCGAACTCATCGCGACACCGGAGACGCGAGGGTTGATGGAGCAAATCGTCGCCGAGGCCGAAGCCGTCGCCGAGCGCCGCGGCATCGACATCCCGATGGACGACCCGATGGAGGAGGTCGTCACTACCTGCGAGGAGTCACACTCCCACTACTCCAGTATGCTGCAGGACGTTCGGGCCGAGCGGAAGACCGAAATCGACGACGTGAACGGTGCTATCGTCGACATCGCCCACGAGGAGGGTATCGACGTTCCGGTGAACGAACTCGCGACGAACCTCGTTCGGGCCCTAGAGAAGAGCTACCTCGACTGATACGGTTCAGTCCTCGCTTTCGTCGACGTAGTAGGAGGCGCGGCCGACGGCGACGGTGGTCCACTCGCCGGGGTCGCGCTCGGAATCGATATCGCACTCGATGACGACGAGCGAGCGCCCGTGGCGGCGAACCCGGGCCTCCGCGCGCAGGTCGCCGGTCGCCGGTCGGAGATACGAGAGGTTCATCTCCGTCGTGGCGTAGAGCGCCGTCTCGGGGTCCTCGAGCACCGTCCGGAGCGCGGTGCCGGCGGCGTTGTCCAGCAGCGTCGCGAGAACACCGCCGTGGAGCGTATCGCCGTTGGGGTTGGTGAGTTCCGCGCGGTGGGGCAGGCCGAGAACGGCGCGGCCCTCCGATTCGGACTCGATGAAGACGCCGAGCCACGACAACAGGCCGGTCTCGGCGACGACTCGCTCGGAGGCCGTCTCGGGTGCGTTCGTCATGGCTTACTTCGGGTCCTCGGAGTGCGGGGGAACGCCCCGGACGGTCAGAATTTCCCCGTCGATGAACGACGCCGCGGGGCTGGCGAGGAACTCGACGACGTCGGCGATTTCGGCCGTCGTCCCAGTCTTTCGGTCCACCTCCGAGCGGTCGATGTCGGCGGGGTCGGTGTCGCCGGCGGTGACCGCGCCGGGCGTGGCGATAAAGCCCGGCGCGACACAGTTGACGCGAACGCCCTCCGACGCCCACTCGCTCGCCAGCGATTTCGTGAGGTTGTTCACGCCGGCTTTCGCCGCGCCGTAGTGGGTTTCGTGCGGGGCGGCCTCCTGGCTCCGGACGCTGGAGATGTTGACGACCGAGCCGCCGCCGCCGTCCTGCAGCGCCTCGCGGGCGGCGTGCGTGCAGTTGAACACCC
>JBMCDV010000086.1:0-6493 GCA_048618255.1 Natronomonas sp.
CTTCCGGGAAGAACCCCGTCAACCACATCGGGAAGATTTACAACCTGCTCTCGACGGACATCGCGGAATCGGTCGTCGATGAGGTCTCCGGAATCCGCGAGATTCGTATTCGACTGCTCAGCCAAATCGGCCAGCCCATCGACAAACCCCACGTCGCCGACGCGAACCTCGTCACCGAAGACGGTGTCGAGGTCGGCGACATCGAAGACGAGGTCGAAGCCATCATCGACCGCGAGTTGGCGAACGTCACCTCCATCACCAAACGCGTCATCGACGGCGAACTGACGACCTTCTGAGCACAGAAGAACTGTATAGCATCCTCCGTTAATTCGGGGCGTGAACCTGCTGCCCTGGCTGCTCGATTGGCCCCCCTCCCCAGCAACGGTCGCCGTCTTCGTCGTCCTGACGACGCTCAGCGTTGGCACGCTCGTCGTGTTCGGTGGCGTCGTCGACGACGGAACGGACGAGAACGTCACTGTCGAGGAGGTCGACCTCACGGTTGCGCTGAACGACGAGATGTCGTTCCCCGACGGCGAAAACGGGACCGTACAGACGTGCATGGCGAGTGGGACGCCGGGGGACTCTGTCAGCGTCCTCGGTGACGTAGTCGTCGAGATACCGCCCGACTCCGGCCGCGGATACGCCGCCGAGCGCTCGGCGACGGTCGAGGTGAGCCTCGCCCACACCGACGAGACGACGACGGCTACCGTCGAGGGTCCGGGTCGAGAGACGATGGACGTGTTCTGGATACTCGAAGACGACGAGACGCTCTCGGTCGGTGATACCGAAACGGTTCAGGTTCGCGTCCGAATCGACGGGTCGACGGTGACACGCGCCAACCGGAACGTGACCGTCGAGGAAGGGTCGCGGTCCTACGACTGCTGAGACCTCCGAACCGGGTAAACGCCGGTCCGAAACCGCTTTTTAACTCCTCCCGAATGGAAACCCATGACGCGGGTGTGTCTGGTCGGCAGCGAGGACGTGGAGTTGCGCTACGAACTCGTCAGCCGCGAGACTGCCCGTAACGCGCTCGCGACCTACGACCTCCGGGAGCCGTATCGAAACACCGTCGCTTTAGAGACCGTCTCTCTCGGTGCGGCCGTCGCCCTGCTGAACGACCTCAACTGGTATCTCGTCCGCTTCGCCGACGAGTCGCTCGTCCTCGAACCCTCGGTTAGCGACGAAGAGTGGCTCTCCCGTGAGCTCGCGGCGGCCATCCGGGACAACGACGTTGCGGCCGACGACTCCGAACGCTTCCTGAAGGTGTTCGGCGTCAGCGACGGCGCGTTGCTCGAACCGATGTTCGTCACTCGTACCGGCCACGAGCTGCCGGAGTACGACCTCCAGGAGGTCGACGACACGCTCGTCGTGCGCGTCACCGAAGACGAGTTCGGCGCGTAGCCGACGGTATTTCACGCCGGCCCCCGACGGGACGGTATGAGCGAACTCGACGCGACGACGCGAGATATCTCCGTGGACGGAACGGACGTTCGCGTGTATGCGGCCGGCCCCGACGAGGGACGCCCGATACTGCTGCTACACGGCGGCGGGATGGACGCCACCGGCGTCTCCTGGAAGAAAGCGTTCCCGGCGCTTTCGGAGACCCACCGCGTCTACGCGCTCGACTGGCCCGGATACGGCGAGAGCGACCCCGTCCCCGACGAGAAAACCCCACACGTCGACTACTACGTCGACGTTCTTGGCACCGTCCTCTCGGAACTCGACCTCGTCGAGGCGACGCTCGTCGGCATCTCGAAGGGGGGCGGCATCGCACTCGGCTACACGCTCGACCGACCGGCGCGAGTCTCTCGGCTCTGTCTCGTCGACAGCTACGGTCTCGGTGGCGACGTTCCAGGGGGAAAACTCGGCGCGGCCTACGTCAAGGCGCCGAAGCTACTGGAGGCGACGTGGTGGGCGATGAAGCGGAGCAGGCGCGTGACGAGAGCCTCCATCGAGAACCTCGTGAATCCGGCGACCCTCGACGAGGAGTTCGTCGATGACGCGGTTCGAGAAGTCGCACGCCCCAACGCCGGCGATGCCTACCGACGCTTCCAGCGCGCGGAGGTCGGCTGGCGAGGCCTCCGGACGAACTACGCCGACCGGATGTCCGAATTGCCGGTCCCGACGCTTTTCGTCCACGGTGAGGACGACGGCCTCATTCCCCCCGAACAGTCGAAGGCGGCGGCCGACGCCGCGCCCGTCGCCGACCTGTTTACGCTCGCGGAGTGTGGACACTGGCCGCCGCGAGAACACCCGGAGGCGTTCGTCGCACGCCTGGAAGCGTGGCTCCAGCGGGGTTAATCGAACATCCCGGTCGACATGTAGCGCTCGCCGGAGTCCCAGAAGACGGTGACGACGAGCGGGCAGTCGTCGGGAATCGGTTCTGGGTCGGTCGGGTCATCCGAGAGGATGCCGACTTCGTTGTCCGGGCCGGGACACGATTCGACGCCGCGGTCTTCGGCCAGTCGCTCGGCGACTCGTTTCGCGGCCAGCAGGCTGCCGCCCGACGATTGCCCGACGAGAATACCCTCCTCGCGGGCGAGGCGTCGACACTCGGCTTCGGCGGATTCGATATCGACAGTTTCGACGCCGTCCAGCAACTCGCGGTCGAGGTTCGGACTGACGAACCCCGGTCCCATCCCCTGGAAGTCGTCGTCGCCCGGCTGGCCACCGGAGAGGACGGCGTTGTCCTCGGGTTCGACACCGACGACTTCCATCTCCGGGAACGCCTCCTTGAGGCGTCGGGCGGTGCCCGTGATGGTGCCGCCGGTGCCGATGCCGGCGACGAGGGCGTCGACGGTTCGGTCGCCGACCTGTTCGACGATTTCGGCACCAGTCGTTCGATAGTGGGACTCCGGATTGGCGGGGTTCTCGAACTGCCGGACCTGGACCATTCCTTCGGCTTCGAGTTCGTCGGCGCGGTCCTTGGCGTCCGAGATGGTTCCATCGACCAACTCCAAATCGGCGCCGTAGGCGTTCATGATGGCGCGGCGCTCCGGGGATTTCGAGGCGGGCATCACGACCGTGATGTCGTACCCCTTCGCGGCGGCGACCATCGAGAGCCCGATGCCCGTGTTGCCCGAGGTGGGTTCGACGATGCGGTCTCCCGCCGTCAACTCGCCGGCTGCCTCGGCGGCTTCGACCATCGCCAGCGCCGGGCGGTCCTTGGCTGACCCGCCAGGGTTCTTCGATTCGATTTTCGCCGCGATGACCGCTCCCGGCGGTGACTCGACCTGCACCAGTGGCGACCCGACCGTACCGAGAATGCCCCGTTTCATAGCCGGCGATTGACCGTGGCGGTATAAAACCTCCCTGAACGCGGGAGGGACTGCCGTCGTCGCGGACAGCACAAGAGCTATCGGCAGCCGGGTGAATCCCCCAGCAACGAATGGCGTCGGGGCTATCGGTTCCGCGAACGCTCGAAGCGGTTCGGCCGGCGCTGAAGCGTCGCCTCGGTATCGACGCTCGCGGCCTCGCTGCGTTCCGGATCGCGCTGGGATGTCTCCTCGTCTTGGATTTGCTGGTCCGTGCCGATGACCTGCAGGCGTTCTACACCGATTCGGGCGTCCTCCCGCGGACGACCAACGCGGTCCTGTATCCGGCGCTTTCGCGGCTGTCGCTGCACGGACTCTCGGGAGAGTCGTGGGTACAGGCCGTGCTCTTCGTCGTCGCCGGCGTCTTCGCAGTCTCGCTCGCAGTCGGCTACCGAACGCGGTTCGCGGCGACCGTTTCGTGGGTACTCCTGGCGTCGCTGCAACTACGAAACTACCTCATCCTCAACGGCGGCGACACCGTCCTGTTGGTCGCACTGTTCGTCGGCCTGTTCCTCCCGCTCGGCGAGCGATGGTCGCTGGACGCCGTCGCCCGCGAGGGGCGGGCACCCCAGCGGTTCGTCGTCGGCTTCGGCACCGCCGCGCTGCTCTCACAGGTCGTGTCGATTTACACGACGAACGCGATTTTCAAGCTCCGGGGGTCGCTGTGGATGGAGGGGACGGCCGTCCGGTACGTCTTCGCCCTCGACCGGTTTACGGTTCGACTCGGCGATTTCTTCGCCGGCATCGAACCGCTGCTCGTCGCCGTCAACTGGGCGTGGTTCGGCCTGCTCGTCGTCGCGCCGCTGCTCGTCATCCTCGTCGGCCGCGCCCGGACGGCGCTCACCGCCGCGTTCCTCGCGGCTCACGTCGGGATGTTCCTCACGATGGAGTTGGGGCTGTTCCCTCACGTCATGGTGGCCTGTCTGCTCGTGTTCCTGCCGCCGTCAGCGTGGGACAGAATCGAACGTCGACTCTCGGGTGTGGTGAGGCGACTGGAAGGTTGGTTGACCACCGCCGGAAGTCATCCGAGGGTTCCCGTCGGACCGCCGCTTCCGGTCGCGGTTCGACGAGTCGGGCGCAGTGTCGCCCCCGCCGCGACGGCGACGATACTCGTCGTCGGCCTGCTGTGGCAAGCCGCGGCGGTCGGCTACCTCTCGGTACCGAGCGATTCCCCCGTCAACCCCGAAGACCACAGTTGGAAACTGTTCGCGCCCGACCCGCCGACGACCGACGGTTGGTTCGTCGTCCAGGCCACTCTCGAATCGGGCGAGACGGTCGACGCTTACCCCCACGCCGACACTGGATTGGACCGACCGCCGGACGTGGCTGCGACGTACCCCGACGCCAGGTGGCGAAAGTACCTCTCGGAGGTCCGCGGCGGTGGCGAAACGGAACGCCGGGCGTTCGCCGCCTATCTCTGTTGGAACACGCACGGCCCCGTCGACTCGGTCACCGTCGGCTTCGTCCGCGAGGAGATTCGACTCGGCCATCCGAATCCGACGGAGTACGTCGAGTACGGGACCTACGACTGTTCCGCAGTCGGCCGGTGACGACGGTTCGAAGCGGACCGCGAGCGCACGGCCAGGGCCGGGGAGCGCGTTCCTTAAGAAGCCCGCGACGAATCGAAAGGTATGGAACTGGAAACGATGCGGCCGAACCCGGTGTGGGACGCCGACTCCTACGACGACGCGGTCGCGACGTTCGAGGCACTCGCCGACGACATCGTGGTGAAGGTGTGGGGCGGCGACTGGTGTAAGGACTGCCGATCGCAGCTACCCGACTTCGGCGCCGCACTCGATGCCGCGGGCGTCGGGGCCGTCGAGCACTACCCCGTCGAGAAGGACGCCGACGGCACGAAGGTCGGCCCCAAGGTCGAGGAGTACGGCGTCGAGTTCATCCCGACCGTGGTCGTCGAGGACGCCGAGACGGGCACGGAGCTGGCGCGCTTCGTCGAGGATGAGGACCGACCGATAGCGGTCTACCTCGCGGACCGACTCGCCACGCACGTCGAGTGACCGGACCGCCCACTCCCCCCGGTGTCGTCCGTTCGCTGACGGTCGATCACTTCTCGGTATCGTCCGACCCCTGGAGGTCGCTCACCCCCGTCGCCGGCCCCGAGTCGGCTGTCTCCTCCAGCTCCCCGGCCGCCCACGCGAGCGCGTCCGCCAGGTCGTGTCGCGGCGGCGAGCAGGTGAACGCCCGGCAGGCGTAGACGGTCGGCCGGCCGTCGCGTGCCTCCCGGCCGGCCCAGATCGGCGGAACCGATTCGAGGTCGAGCTCCGACAGCCACGCCTCGAGGTCGGCGTCGGTCGGCGGCCGGCGGCTGAGAAAACGCGTCGGCAGGTACGTCCTCGCGAGCGGATCGCGCCACGACTCGGGGAGGGCCTCGGCTGCGACGGTCAACTCCAGCAGGCCCGCGGCCAGGTCGTCGGCGGCGAGCGTCAAGGAGGCGTGGCCGAGAGGGTTCGACTCAACGGTCGACGCGTGCGTCTCGACGACGGTCCGGGCGACGTCCTCGAACCCCTCGTCGGGCGCGACGTGGGCGAGGCGGGCGAGGAGCTGGACCGCCACGCCCGTACTCGAGGGCGTGGAAGCGTCGGTGAGTTCCTGGGGCCGCGCCACGAGCGACTCGCCGTCGACCGGCGTGAAGTACAGCGTCCCCTCGGCGTCGTCGTAGAAGGCATCCCGGACGGTCCGGGCGAGGTCGAGCGCGAACGCGAGGTGCTCGACCGCACCCGTCGCCTGGTAGACGTCGAGCGCGCCGCGCCCGAGGAAGGCGTAGTCCTCGAGGTAACCTGGGATGCCGACGTCGCCGTCTGTGAACCGCCGGTGCAACCGCCGCTCGTCGTCGTCCCACAGCCGGGTCCGACAGAACTCGAGTGCGTCGACGGCGGGGTCGGCGAACTCGGGGTCGAGGACGAGCGCACCCTCCGCGAGCGCCGAGATCATCAGCCCGTTCCAGCCCGCGAGCACCTTCTCGTCGCGCGGCGGGCGCGGCCGGGCCTCGCGTGCCTCGAACAGCTCTCTTCGAGCGTTCTCGAGCCGTTCGCGGACCTCCTCCTCGGACAGGTCGTACTCCTCGGCGAGCGACTCGACGCTCCGAGAGAGCGTGAGCACCGTCCGTCCCTCGAAGTTGCCCCGTTCGGTGACGCCGTAGCGATCGCGGAAGAGCTCCGCGC
>JBMCDV010000087.1:0-6417 GCA_048618255.1 Natronomonas sp.
TCCTCCGCTGTCGTCGGGCGTCTCGGCGACGTCGTAGACGGCCCGTTCACCCGGCGCGCGGAGGCCGTACTGTTCACCCTCGACGACCACGTCCAGAAGCGCCGAGCGGCCGGCTTCCAGACCGGCGGATTCGACCCACTCAGTGAGGCGGTTCTCGCCGCCGCCTTCCCGGGCGAGACGAGCGTTGTCGTAGAGACCGCGCAGCTCGTACTCGCCGTCGAGGCCGACCTCGACGGGGGCGTGATACGTCGACTCGTCGGCCTCGATTCGGACGAGGCCTTCCGGCATCGTCCCCTCGGGAACGACGAGTTTCGGTCGGTCGAGTGCGCCGGCGGATTCGATGGCGACGCGAACCGTCTCGACGCCGTCGGAGGAGAGACTGGGCATGGATGCGATACGAACAGAAGTGGTGATTACTCGTCGTCCTCGTCGCCGCCGAGCAGTTCCTCGACGGACTGGTCGCCGCGGCCGACGATTTTCGCGTTAATCTGTCGCGTGTCGTCGGAAATCTCGGCGCCGCGGACGGTCACGCGCTTGCGCTCGCCGTCGACGCTCGGTTCGAAGCCGACGCCGCCCTCGAGCAGGATGGCCTTCGTTCGGGTTCCGGTTACGTCCTCGCGCATCGGGCGGCCGGAGGTGTCCGACCCACCGGTGAGTTCGAGTTCGTAGCCGGAAAGGCCGACGGCATCGCCGTCGACCGTCTCGCCGAGCGAGCGGCCGATGAATCGGTTCGCGTCCTGTCCGTCAACGTCGAAGGAGTGCGTGGTGCCCTCCTCTGGGTCGCCGACGACGACCTGAAAGTCTGCCATACGGGTGTCAACTCGATGCGTCGGCAAAAGGGTATTGAAAAGACCTCGGCGTCGGAACCCGCCCTGAGGCACGCGTTCCGTGCTCAGTCGGCCAACTTTGCGGACATCTCCAACTCGAAGCCACCGTTGTCGGTCCGCTCGAATCCGACCTTCCGGTACAGCGCCGTCGCGGCCTTGTTCCAGCGCTCGACGGTGAGCCACACGTGCTCGATGCCGCTCTCGCGGCCCGCCCCGAGCAGGCACTCGATGAGTTGGGTCCCGATACCCGCCTCCTGATACTCCCGGAGGACGAAGATGGCCAACTCCGAGGCGCCCTCGGTGTCGGAAACGAGCGTCGCGTGGCCGACCGCGTCGTCGCCATGCCACGCGACGACGTTCACGCACTCCTCGAGGAGCAGGTTGTCGAGCCACTTTCGAATCCCCTTCTCGGCGGTCGGGGGAATCCCCTGTGCGCGGTCCTCGGGGTCGAACTCCAGATACATCTCGACGAGCGTCTCGAACTCGCCGTCGTAGCGACGGATTTCGATGTCGCGACCGTCGCGGTCGGTGAACGAACGTGGCGGTCCCTCGTAGGGACCGGCCACCTCGTCGGGGTACTCGCGAGTCATCGGATGAGCGTCACCGTCGTTTGGGCGTTCAACAGTACGAATTCGGCGATAGAGCCGAGTTGTACTTTTCCGAGCGGACTCGTCTCGCCGCCGCCCAGTACGATTCGGTCGAACTCCTCGCGCTCGGCGAATTCGAGCAGCTGACTCCCCGGATGCCCGGAGAGCGACACCACATCGGCGTCGAAGCCCTCGTTTTCCAACACCGCGTCGACGCGGGCTCGCAGTTCCCCTTCGTCCATCGACGAGTCCGGGTTCTCCACGATAGCGATGGTGAGGTCGTCGCCGGCCGCCATCGCTCGCGCGACGGCTTGCTCCAGCGCATAGAGAGAGTCCTCGCTTCCGCCGATGCCCAGCAGCACCTTCATAGACGGTGCTTGACGCCCCGAAGCAAAAGCCTCCCGGCCTCTACTGTCAATTTGATTATTAGTTATGTGTGGTCGGTCTCCTCTCCGGTCGAGTCGACGCGACTCGCGGGTCGCTTCGTGCTCGCGGCTCCGTACGTCGCCGCTCGCATCGAGACTCCTTGCTTCGCTCGAAGCCTCGCACTCCCCGCTCGTCCCAACCGTGGCTCTCCCTTCGGTCGAGCAACGCGACTCACGGCTCACTCCATTCGCCGTTCGCATAACGGAGACGTTCGCTCCGCTCACGTCCCCCGTACGCCACCCGTCAGACAACGCCGATACGCTTTTTCGGCGGCAGAACGCTACGCCCAGTATGGCCGACGACGCGCAGGCGACGGACGATGGGGAGGAACCGACGCCGGCGTTCAGACGACTTCCGGAGGACGAACGCACTGACGGCGACAGCGATACAGACGTTCCCGAGGACGTCCGGGAGTACGCCCGCTTTTCGAAAATCGACGGGGCGACCTACGACCGCGCCAACGAGTTCCTCCGGGACCGGACGTACATAACCGCCCGCGAGTGGGCGATGGCGCGACTCTGTGCGGATTTCCGCACCGAAACCGGCGTCGAGATGACGAAAATCGGCGAGAACCTCCCGGAACTCGTCCCGTTCATGACCGACACGTACAGTCCGCAGGCGGTCAATCAGGCCCGCTCGTCGTTCGACGAAAAGGTCCGAAAGGCCGGGGCGACGTTCCTCTACGGTGCGATGTGTGACTTCTACACGGCCGAGGAACTCGACGACCTGATGTACGAGATTACCGAGGTCGCGAAGTTCCTTCTCGAAGTCGAGGGTGTCGAACTCACCGTCGACGAGGAACTGGAGACCGAAGAGCGCATCTCCAGCGTCATGCGCGAGGTCCGGGAGTCCTCGGCGGCGCTGCGACACGACGAACTCGCCTGTCCGAACTGCGGCCACGAGATGCACGCCGCAGAGGACGGCACCGACGCCGACATCGCCGCGGACGCGGCCGACGACTGACCGACAACGGCTACCCGCGGACGTTTTCGCCGCTCCCGTCGCCGAACTCGCCGTCGTTGTAGACGACGTTCCCCCGAACCATCGTCAACTCGGGGAAGACGGCGTTGCGGCCCTCGAACGGCGTCCACTCGCACTTCGAGTGGAGTTGCTCGCCGTGAACCGACACGCTCGCCTCGGGGTCGAACAATACGAGGTCGGCGTCGTTGCCCGCCTCGATGCGGCCCTTGTTCGGCAACTCGAAGATATCGGCGACGTTCGCGGCGGTCACGTCCCGGACGCGCTCGTAGTCGATGGCTCCTTTCCGGGCCTCCTCCAGTAACAGCGGGAGGGCGGTTTCGACGCCGGGAACGCCGCTCGGTGCGTCCCAGATACTGGCGTCCTTCTCCTCGCGGGTGTGGGGGGCGTGGTCGGTCGCGACGATGTCGACGGTGCCGTCGACGAGTCGCTCGAACAGCCCGGCCCGCCGCCGCTCGCTCCGCAGCGGCGGGTTCATCCGACCGAAGGTTCCGAGTTCTTCGAGGTCCGCACGGGAGAGAAAGAGGTGATGCGGCGTCGCTTCACAGGTCATTCCCGATTCGTCGGCGATGTCGGCACCCTCCGGCGTCGAGGTGTGGGCGATGTGAATCTCCGAGTCGAGGTCGTCCGCGACCGTACAGGCGCGGTCGATTGCCTCGATTTCGGCCTCGGCGGTGCGGTAGGCGCTCCAGGCGTCGGCGTCATCGCGCTCTGTTGCCGATTTATCAAACAGCGTCGCGTCCTCGGCGTGGACGGTCACTTTCACGCCCGCCGCCTCCGCTTTTTCGAGGGCGTCCTCGAAGAGGTCGGCGTCGATGCCCATCTCGCCGGTCGAGTCCGCGAGGAACACCTCGCCGAGTGCGGCGATGGGTTCCTCGAACAGTTCCTCGGGCTTCCAGTCCTCCGTGACGCCACCGTTGATGCCGTAGTCGATTGCCGATTTTCGCGCCAATCGGGCCTTCGACTCGAAACTCGCGGCGTCTATCGTCGGCGGGTCGGTGTTCGGCTGGTCGAACACCGTCGTCACGCCGCCAGCGGCGGCGCTCCGCGACCCCGTCGTCCACGTCTCCTTGTGGGGATATCCCGGCTCTCGGAAGTGGACGTGGGCGTCTATCATCCCCGGGAGGAGATGCTTTCCGTCGGCGTCCAGTACGTCACCGTCGGCGTCGAGTTCCTCCCCGACCGCGGCGATGGTTTCGCCGTCGACGAGAACGTCACGAACCCGGCCGTCAGCGAGCGTCGCGTTCCGGATGAGCATTACCCCGACTCCGGGGGGCCGACTCCTAAACGTCACGGAGTACGTCCTCCGCCGCGACGCGTTCGACGCGTCGCTCCCCGACGAACGCCGACTCGACGGCATCGATGACCGCATCGGGGTCACCGGGTCCGCCCGCTGCTTCGACGCTGCCGACCGATTCGGGGTCGAACGGCGAACCGAGGGCGTCATACACCGGTGTGAGTACGTCGGCGATAGCGGATTCGTCGGCCGCTCGGACGACGATACAGCCGCCGACAGTCGCGGTTTCGCGGCGGACGCGCTGGGCGATGCCGGCGATTTTTCCCGCCCCCTGCAGTGAGTGGTCGCCGGGACAGAACGCACCGTCGGGTTCGCCGTCGCGGACCGTCGCACCGAGCGACCGAAGGGCGCGTTTCAGTCGGTCGGTCGCGGCGACGTATCGGTCACTGATACCTTCGCTCTCTCGATTCGGGGCGACGGAGGAGAACGCGACGACCGAACCGGTGTAGGCGACCGCGCGGCCGCCGACCTCGCGCTCGACGACCGCATAGTCCCGCTGTCGGGCGGCCTGCCGAGCGCGGCCGTAGCCATCGGCCGCGGCGTCGCGGCGGCCGAAGGCGACCTGTCGGTGGGGTGTCCACACACGGAGCGCCGGTTCGCCGGTCGCCTCGACGCCGGCCGAGAGCGCGGCTCTCACCTCTCGGTCGGCGTTCACGTCACTACTGCGGCCTCGAACGACGCGCATGGGCCGAGTTAGTGACGACGGGGCTAAAACGGCCCGGGCCGAAGCAGCCTCATGGTGACGCTGCCGTCGTCAGTCGTCGAGGCGTACGAGCGGTTCTCGCTGTACAACTCGCCGTACCCGGCACACGACCGCGGCTGTGCCGTCGATTTCTACCCCGGTTCGGACGAGGCAGTCTCGCCAGTCGCCGGTGAAGTTATCGAGACGCGAACGGTTCGCTGCCCGCCGAAACCGTACGCCGTCGACGAAGACCACCTGATACTCGTCGACTGCGGCGATATCGTCGCGCGCGTTCTCCACGTCGACCCCGTCGTCTCGGCGGGCGAGTCGGTGGCCGTCGGTGACTCGCTCGGCACGCTCGTCCGCTCGGGCTTCTTCGGTCAGTGGGTGGACAACCACATCCACCTCGGGTTCCGGGGCCACGACCAGAACCTCCGGCGTGCGTCGGGGTCGCTGCCGTTGGAGTTGGACGTTGCTGTCGCTGGCGTGCCGTGGGACGGTACCGGCGAGGTGCTGGAAACGGGGCCGACACACGTCTCACTCGACGGGCCGACGTACTCGGGGGAAGGGTTCGCGGCGCTGTCCAGCGACGAGGGAGTCCCACTCGATGGTGGACTTCCCCACTACGCCGGCGGGGGAACGCTACGCCAACACGAGGGGTCGGTGTCACTGCTCGGAACGGCGGTCGGCGAGGCGTCGGGACGGGGGTTGCAGTGGGACGACGTGGCCATTTACGCCAACGGCGTCCGAGCGACGGGACTGTCGCTGTTCGCCTCGCAGGTACCGTTCGGCGCGAAACTCGTCTTCCACGAAGGCCACGACTTCTCGGCCGGCGAGTCGGTTTCGGTGTCGATTGAACCGATGGACGAACCGATTCGGTTGGGCTGACAGCCGGTGGACGCGACAGTACGTACCCGCAGCGGGCCACCGGACTCCCGCCGTGTTCGCCGCGGGTTCGGGCTACGTCACGCCCGTCGGTGGCCGCGGCACCGTATATAAACATCAGCCGTGTACCCAGCTGTTCGGGTCGAACCCACTACAAAACGAGCCAGCCGGCAATTCCGAACAGAACGACACCCGAGATGCGCTGGAGCCACGGGCTGTCGCCGCCGAACTGTCCGGAGAGTGCGCCGACACAGCCGAGATAGGCGGCGGTGACGATGGCGTACAGCGCGCCGAGTATCAGCATGCCAGCGGCGGGGTTCGCCTCGGGTGCGAACCCAGGCAGAAAGGCGAGGAAGAACAGCGCGACCTGTGGGTTCAATACGTTGACCGTCAGGCCCTGCAGGAATGGCTCGCCGGCCGTCGCTTCCCGTGCGTCGCCGTCGGCGTCGCGAAGCGACTGCACGCCGAGGTAGGCGAGGTAAATCGCCCCGAGCGTAACGACGACCGTTCGGGCCTCGGGGATGGCCTCGAACAGCGTGGCGAGGCCGAACGCCGCCGCGGCGGTGTGAACGAGAATCCCCGTCGAGACGCCGAGCGCAGAGAGGACGCCGGCGCGTCGCCCCTCGCCCGCGCCGCGTGCGAGGACGTACGCCGTATCCGGCCCAGGGGTCAGAATCAGGGCGACAGCGGCGGTCAGATACACCGCGAGCGTGGCGGCCTCGAACACGTGTATCG
>JBMCDV010000088.1:0-6403 GCA_048618255.1 Natronomonas sp.
GGCTTAGCCCCGCCTGTACCTAAAACCTTCCAAACACGTGGCGACTGCACGACGGCTCGGACCACGTCCCGGCGAGCACTCGCGTCGATACCGCGCCGTTTCAGTTCCTCACGCACATCGCCGGTCAGTCTCGCCAACTCACCGGCCCCGTCGATATCCGACTGGATGCGCTTTCGGAGCTCCCTCGACAGCGCGGGACTCGCTCCGCTGGTGGAGATAGAGACGACCACGTCGCCGTCCCGAACCGTCGCGGGGACGACCACGCTGCCCACGTCGCGCTCGCCCGAGCGGTCGGCGCGGTTGATGAGCACCGAACGCTCCCGTGCGGCCGCCTCGACGGCGTCGTTGACTGCCTCGTCGTCCGTCGCCGCCACTACAAGCGCCGGGTCGGTTCGGTCGAACCACGTCGGTACGTCGTCGGCAGTCGGCGCCGCTCGCACTCGGTCCGCGCCGCCGTAGTCGTCGGCCGGGAACTCGGGGCTGACGACGACGACACGCGCCTCGCGAGCGAACCGCCTGGCCTTTCTGGCCCCGACCGGCCCGCCACCGACGACGAGCACCGTCTCGTCCCTGAAGTCGTGATACAGCGGTATCATCGGGTTCGGTTACTCCGTGTTCGCATCGGCGCGTTCGTCCAGTCTGATGCCGGTCTTTTTCAGTATTTGCGTCGAGAACAGCGTGTCCCAGTCGTCGTCTGCGACGTCCCAGAGGGACTCCATCGTCTCTTTGACTTGCTGGATGCGCTGTTGGCTCTCTGCTTCGCTTCGACCGTGAGTCATCGCGAAGAAGTTGTACGGCCAGACGCCCTCGTGACGCGGCCGCCGATAGCAGTGCGTAACGAAATCCAGCGACGCGACTTCGGGGCCGACCTCCGAGACGAGGTCGTCGGGAACGTTCCAGACGGTCATCCCGTTTTCCGTGTAGCCGAGACTGTAGTGGTTCGGGATGACGCCGACGCGGCGGACTTTCCCTTCCTCGTTGAATCGCTTGATGGTGCTCGTGACCCACTCGGCGTCGACGCCGAGTTCGGCGGCCACGTCGGCGTACGGCGTCGCGGTGACGGGCAGGCCGCCCTGAATCTCGACGACGAGGTCCCGCTCTTGAGGGGTGAGCGTGTCCCGTTCGACGGGCTCGACGGCGGGGCCGAGCTCCGAGCAATCGACGTCGCCGTCGGGAATCGGGCCGTCGAGGAGGAACTTCGCTTCGACGCGGAACTCCTCGCGCTTCGGGAGGTTGTACGTTTCCTGGCCGGTTTCGGATTCGATGTCGGCCAACACGCGGTCGACGGCGTCGGGGTCGGCCACCGAGACGACGAACCACATGTTGAGGTGTGGGTGCTCTCGTTCGTAGTTGTGGGCGACTTCCCGGTGGGCGTTGACCTGCTCGGCCACCTCCTCGAAGCGGTCCTCGGGTGCGTGCATCGCTACGAGCGTCGCCGCACCGCCGATTTCCTGGGCGTTGATGAGCGCGCCGAAGCGCGTCAGAACGCCGTCGTCGTCGAGTCGTTGGACCCGTTCGAGGAGCTCCTCGCCGGTCACGTCGATTCCGCGAGCTCGAAGCGCCTCGGCGGCGGGTCCGAAGGGGGATTCGACGACTGGAAAGCCGCCCTGGAAGGCGTTGATGATGGCCCGGTCGATGCGGTCCAATCCGGCGGTGGCGCTCATTGTCGGTACTCGGGGTTTCGGAACAATAACGGCGTCGGCTGGCGACGGTTTCGGGAGCGTTCGGAACCCTGTAGCAGTTGCCTCGCCACGACCCTTTATACGGTCTCCGCGAGTACGAAAGAGTGTATGCGCATCCTTGTCGTCGGCGGTACGGGCTTCATCGGCGAGAACCTGTGTCGAGAGTTGCACCGGCGGGGACACGACGTGACGGCACTGTCGCGGTCCCCGAACGAGGCCGACCTGCCGAGCGGCGTCGAAATCGCCATGGGCGACGTGGCGGCGTACGACTCCATCGAATCCGCTTTCGAGGGGCAGGACGCCGTCGTCAACCTCGTCGCGTTATCGCCGCTGTTCCGCCCGAAGGGCGGCAACGACAAACACTTCGAGGTCCATCGGGACGGCACCGCCAACGTCGTCCGCGCTGCGGAGGAACACGACGTCGGAAAACTGGTCCAGATGAGCGCCCTCGGCGCCGACCCCGACGGGAACACGGCCTACATCCAATCGAAGGGCCTCGCCGAGGTTATCGTCACGGAATCGGAGCTCGATTGGGTCATCTTTCGACCCTCCGTCGTCTTCGGCGACGGCGGCGAGTTCGTCTCCTTTACGAAGAAACTCGCCCCGCCGTATCTCACCCCACTCCCCGGCGGCGGGAAGACGCGATTCCAGCCCATCTGGGTCGGCGACCTCGTCCCGATGCTCGCCGATGCGCTGGAGGGTGTCGAACCGACCGGTGAAGACGAAAGCGACGAAGACGAACCGATACCGGCCATCCGTCGTGTCGACGACTTTGAGGACGGGGGTAGCGAACCACACCTCGGCGAAATTTACGACATCGGCGGTCCGGAGGTGTTGACGCTAGCGGAAGTCGCGAAACTGGCACACGCGGCCGACGACAAGCCCATCGACGTGGTGCCGGTTCCGATGGCGCTGACCAAAATCGGGTTGCGACTCGCCGATTTCGTCCCCGGCGCGCCGATGGGGTCGGACCAGTACCGCTCGCTGCAGTTCGACAACACCACCGACGACAACGACATCGATGCCTTCGGCCTCACTCCCGCAGACCTGACGACGCTGGCCGACTATCTCGGCGTCGACCCCGAGACGTTGGGGGACTGATACCTAGAGGGCAGCCGATTCGTCATCTCAGCGTCTGACTCGGGCCGAAAGCTTATCCTTCCCGTGGGACGCTATCCGGAACAAGTGACGTTATGAAACTCGCAATGATCGGCTTCGGGCAGGCCGGCGGGAAAGTTCTCGACCGGTTCCTCGAATACGACTCTACCCGCGGGACGGGCATCATCGGCCACGCCGTCGCCGTCAACACGGCGAAGGCGGACCTGATGGGCCTCGACTACGTACCGAACGAGAACCGAGTGCTCATCGGCCAATCGGTCGTGAAGGGCCACGGTGCCGGCACCGAACCGGAGCTGGGCGAGCGGTGTGCTCGCGAGGACATGGAGGAGATTCAGACGGCCATCGACACCATGACGAGCAGCGAAATCGACGCGTTCCTCATCATGGCCGGCCTCGGCGGCGGCACCGGCAGCGGCGGTGCGCCCATCCTGGCCGAACACCTCCAGCGACTGTACGTCGAACCCGTCTACGGGCTCGGTATTCTCCCCGCCCGCGACGAGGGTGGCATCTACAACCGCAACGCTGCCCGGTCGTTCCAGAACTTCGCCGAGAGCGTCGACAACCTGCTCACCTTCGACAACGACGCGTTCAAAACCGGCGGCGAGAGCCTCGGTGAGGGGTACGCCGAAATCAATCAGGAAATCGTCGCTCGCTTCGGCGCGCTGTTCTCCGCCGGCGAGGTCGAGGCGATGGGCGACGACGTGGCCGAAAGCGTCGTCGACGCTTCCGAAATCATCAACACCCTCGGCGACCACGGCATCACGTCCATCGGCTACGCGAGTGAGGAGGTCGAATCGGAGAACAAGGGACTGCTCGACAGGTTCCGCGGCAGCAACGACGCTAATGGCCTCGAAAGCTCCGGCGACGCGACGAACCGCATTACCTCCCTCGTCCGCCGGGCGACGCTCGGAAAACTCACCCTCCAGTGTGAGGTCGACAGCACCGAACGGGCGCTGTTGCTCGTCTCCGGTCCGCCGAAGGCGCTCAATCGGAAGGGCATAGACAAAGCGCGGAAGTGGCTCGAGGAGACCACCGGCTGTATGGAGGTGCGGGCCGGTGACTATCCGCTCCCCAACGAGAGCCGGGTGGCTGCAATCGTCGTCCTCTCCGGTGTCACCGACGTCCCGCGCGTCAAGGAGATGCAGCGGATGGCCATCGAGGCCGAGGAGAACGTCGAACAGCTCCGAGCGAAGAGCAAGGAGGACTTAGACGACCTCATAGAGTACGGCGACGATGAGGAGTAGCCAGTTCATCGCGGGCCTGTTGGCCTGCCTGCTCGTCGGTGCGCTTTTCGTCGCGCCGGCGGCGGCTGTCGACAGCAGCAGCGACGACATGCCCGAGGAGGCCGAAGTCGGAACCACCGTCGAGACGACCGTCGAACTCACGCAACTGTTCGGCGAGTTCGAACAGTGGACGCTGCGCGGTGAGACGAACATGACGAACGTGACGTGGACGGTGCGGCAGTTCGACCAGGCGGGCAATCAGGTCGACCAGACATCCGCCGACGGCCAGTCCGTCGAGACGCAGGTCGACATCGATGACGGCACGGACCGAATCGAGGTCGAAATCCGTGGGACGGTTCCCGAAATCGAGACCCTGAGCTACGACCCACCCCAGCGATTCCGATCCGCCGAGCTCACGCAGGTCCGCTCCGGTGGTACGACCAACGCCATCGACAGCTACGAGGTCCACCACTACACGACCGACAGCAAGGAGGCCCGCGAGGCAATCGACAGCGCCCGTGAGGCCGTCGGAAGTTCGGGCTCCGGCGACGCTCAGGAATCCCTCGACAGCGCTATCGACGCCTACGAGGCCGGGAACTTCGACAACGCGATTCGAAACGCCGAGCGGGCCGAAAACGAGGCCTCCGAGAGCGCGACGCTCCGGACCGGCCTCATCGTCGGTGCCGTCGTCGTCGTCGCCTTGCTCCTCGTCGGTGGGGGCTACTACCTCTATAAGTCCCGCCAGCAGGGGCCGAGCAGACTGCGGTAGATGAACGTTTACGTCCCGTTCGCGGTGCGGGAGCCAAAGACGCGACTCGCCGACGGCTTCGAACCGGACGAGCGGGCCGCCTTCGCCCGCGCGCTGCTTCTCGACGTGTGTGATGCGATTTCTCGAACCGGCCGAGAGCCGACCGTGCTGGCGACCGACTCGGTCGACTGTCCGTACCCGGTCGTCGTCGACGACCGGCCGCTCACCGACGCGGTGAACGCGCGTCTCGACCCGCCGGTCGCCGTCGTGATGGCCGACCTCGGGTTGGCGACCGTCGCGGCGCTGGAACGACTCTTCGAAGCCGACGGCGATGTCGTCATCGCGCCGGGACTCGGCGGCGGAACGAACGCCCTCGTCGTCCGACACCCCGACTTCGAGGTCGACTACCACGGTGCCTCGATTCGCGACCACCGCCATATCGCCCGTCGGGTCGGCGCCGAGGCGACGATGGTCGACTCCTTCCGACTGGCGGTCGACATTGACGAACCTCGCGACGTAGTCGAGGTGCTCCTGCACGGCGATGGGAGGGCCCGCGAGTGGCTCACCAACGCCGGCTTCGCCGTCCAGCGCCGCGACGGTCGGGTGGGTTTCGGACGGGATGTCTAAGGCCGACGCCGTCCCGCCACAGGCGAGCGTTTTAATGCGCTCTCCCTCCGACCGAGGAGTGTGTTCGGCGCAGGCGACTACGGTGTCGAGGTGACCGTCGACGAGACGGACGTCGAGCGACTGCTCGATACCACGCCTGCCGACGTTTCGCCCGCCCCCGAGCTGACGTTCGCGCGCAACGTGTTCGTCCCGCTGACGACGGCCTGTCGGTATACGTGTACCTACTGCACCTACTACGACCCACCTGGACAGGCGTCGCTGCTGTCGCCCGAGGAAATTCGCGACATCTGCCAGCGGGGGGCCGACGCGGGATGTACGGAGGCGCTGTTCACCTTCGGCGACGACCCCGACGACCGCTACACGGCGATTCACGACCAACTCGACGAGTGGGGCCACGACTCGATTCACGCCTACCTCCGAGCGGCTTGCGAGATTGCCCTCGACTGTGGACTCCTGCCCCACGCCAACCCCGGCGACCAGACCCGCGAGCAGATGGAACTGGTCGCCGACGTGAACGCCTCGATGGGCGTGATGCTGGAGACGACCGCCGAGGTGCAGGCCCACGGCGGGCCACGAGCAAAGGAACCGGGGCAACGACTCGCCACTCTCGCCACCGCGGGCGAACTCGGCGTGCCCTTTACGACGGGCATCCTCGTCGGCATCGGCGAATCGTGGCGGGACCGCGCCGAGAGCATCCTCGCGATTCGGGACCTCCACGAGCGCTACGGCCACATTCAGGAGGTCATCGTCCAACCCGTCGTGAACAACGAACGCTGGCAGAGCGGGTCACCGGATGTCGAAACCATGCGCCGGGTGACGGCGATGGCTCGCGTCGGCCTCCCCGAGTCGGTGAGCGTCCAGTCGCCGCCGAACCTCGCGCCCGTTCGGGAGTTGCTCGACTGCGGCATCGACGATTTGGGCGGCGTCTCGCCGGTCACCGACGACCACATCAACCCCGAGTACGCGTGGCCGCAACTGCGCGAACTGGAGGCCATCGCCGAGGA
>JBMCDV010000089.1:0-6388 GCA_048618255.1 Natronomonas sp.
GCCCCACCCCTGTTTCTACTCGAATGGCCCCGGGAATCGGTTCACTACTCGTCGGCGACGTGTTTCCGCGAGTGCTCACCATCGCCGTCGCCATCGCGGGTGGAGTTACTTTCGCGAACCTGCTCGTCGCCTTCGGCGTCATCGACTACATCGCGACGCTGTCGCGGCCGCTGACCGGTCCCGCGAACCTCCCCGACGAGGTCGGCGGTGCCATCATCACCACGGCAGCGTCGACGACCGCCGGCTACGGCATGCTCGCGGAGTACCGCGACTCCGGCTTGCTCGACGACCGCGCGACGCTGGTCGCCGTCACCATCAACACGTTCTTCGGCTTCGTCCAGCACATCTTCACCTTCTACGCGCCAGTCCTGATTCCGATTCTCGGACTCCGTGTCGGCCTGCTGTACGTCGGCGCGCGTGCCGGCGTCGCACTCGCGATTACGCTCACCGGCGTCGCGTTGGGTGCCCTGTTGCTCTCGGCGAAGAACGTCGACCCCGAGGCGATGGCCGGCAGCGAGAGTGAGGGGGACGCCTCACCCGACGCGCGAGCAGACGGTGGCGACGACCCCGACGACGGGCCGCCCGAGACGATGCAGGAAAAACTCCTCGACGCCGGTCGTTCCGGCGTCGAGAAGACGTGGGACATCCTTCCCCGACTCGTCGTCGTCTACACCCTCGTCGTCCTGTTGACGACGTACTACGACCTCGAAGCGCTGACCGGTGGCGCCGCCGACCCGCTGGCGACGCTGACCGGCCTGCCCGCCGCGGCCGTTCCCGTCATCGTCGTTTACGCCTTCGACACCACGAGCGGGGCCGTGACCATCGCACCGCTCGTCGAGGACGGGATCTTCACCGCCCGGACCGCCGTCGCGACGATGCTGCTGGGCGGTATCGTCTCCTTCACCGTCTCGACGTTCAAGCGGTCGATTCCGTTCCAGTTCGGCATCTGGGGAACGGAGTTCGGCACGAAGGTCGTCGTCGTGAACACGACGCTGAAGGTGGTGTGGATTGCCGTCGCGCTGGCGTTGTTACTGGCGGTTTGAGATTCGAAAAACAGGGCCGTGCGGAACGCTTCGGAGCCGACCGTTCGTGTGGTCAGCTCTCGATGGGGATGGCCTCACCGGGGGCGGCTCCCTCGGCGATGGGGATGGTCACTTCGAGGACGCCGTTGGTGTATTCGGCCTCGATGTCGTCGTCGACGACCCGCTTGGGCAGGCGGAACGACCGATAGTACCGCTTCCGACGACCGCGGTCGTCGTCGTCGGTGTGTTCGGCCGCGACGTAGAGTCGGCCGTCGTCCCAGCGGAGGTCGATGTCCGCGGGGTCGAACCCGGGCATCTCGACGCTGAGGACGAAGGCGTCCTCCTGTTCGTACAGTTCGAAGCCATCCTCACTCCCGTCCGTTCCGAACAGGCGAGACGGGAGTCCGAGGTCATTCGTCCACGAGCCTGACGGTGTGGTCGGGAATGCCATCTTGGAACACCTCCACCTGACGGTATGCGTGCGCTTCGAAATAAATTTTTCGGAAGTTTATTTACTGGTCTCCCTCTCGCTGCCCTTTTGACGCCGCCGGCCGTACCACTGGTCGTGGAACTCCTCGCGACGACCAACGGCGGGCTCGAGGCGATTGCAGCGGAGGAGCTCGGCGACCTCGTCGGCGCCGACGCCGACAGGCACCACCGGGGCGTCGTCGCGTTCAGCGGAAACCAAGATGACGTTTACGACCTCCATTACCGCTCGCGAACCTGCCACCGAATCATGGAGGTGCTCGTCGACGCACCGATTGCGGAACTCGAAGATATTTACGACCACACGCGAGAGGCCGACATCGCTACCCACCTCCCCTTTGCCGACTTCGGCGTCGTTGGTACCCGACACGGCAGCCACGAGTTTACGAGCGTCGACGTGGCCGAACGGGTCGGACAGGCAGTCATCGACGGCTACCGCGAGTCGACCGGCGACCGCCTGCCGGTCGATTTGGACGACCCAACCGTCAGGCTGGAGGCGTATCTCTACGACGACCGGTTCACGCTGGCAATCGATTTGAGCGGCGAATCGCTGCACAAACGCCCCTATCGAGTCTGTGAACACGACGCGCCGCTGCGCTCGACGTTCGCCTACTCGATGCTCCGTATCGCGGGCTACGAGGCCGACGACCGACTCGTCGACCCGATGGCGGGGTCGGCGACGATTCCAATCGAGGCGGCGCTTTGGGCGACCGAACGGATTCCCTACCCCGGATTCGAACCGGCCTTCGACGCACTGCCGCGCTACGACGGCGAGACCTTCGAACAGCGTCGGGGGACACACGAGTCGGTCGACGCCGACCCCGAAATCGAGGCCCGAGAAATACGTGCGAGATGGCGACGCTGTGGGCGCGTCAACCGCGATGCGGCGGGCGTCGACTGTGTCGACATCGTCGAGGCCGACGCCCGTGAGGCCGCCATCGACGCCGACTGCGTCGTGACGAACCTCCCGTTCGGCATCCGGGTCAGCGAGGACCTCCGGGAGCTGTATTCGGCGTTCGCCGACCGCCTCCGTGAGGGCTCCGTCGACCGCTGTGTCGCGCTGACGACGAAACCCGAACTGATGCCCCTGGAACCGGTCGAGCGCTACGAGATACCGTACGGCCGCCTCGACGCCACTATCGCGGTCTACGAACCCTGAGGGACCTCCGAGCGACCGTCCTACTGGACGACTGTCGAGAATTCCACCGCCGGTCCGATACCTTTATGAACAATCGTGTTATACGTCGAGGTACATGCGAAACGCTGCCCGCGTCCGGGGTTCGCAGCTCCTCCTTGTAGGCGTACATTGCTGATTCTCCGGTCCGACCGCACCGCCTTCGACCGTACTTTCAAACCCTACAGATGAGCACCGAACCCCAATCCGACGCCCAGCCGATGACCGATACCCGAACGACAGCAATCACCGCCCGTGGCCGCAGCGACCCGTGGGCCGACGAGGACGCGACGCCGTCGCTCACCGCCGCCCACGCACCGCGACAGTTCGAGCCGACCGTCCGAGAGCGACTCCGCAACCTGATGGACGACGAGAACGCCTACTGTAGCTGAGCGGTCCCCGTCTCGACTTCCCGGGGTTGCTCCGTAACCATCACGACAGCTTCGCCGTCGACGACGACCTCGCCGTCGTCGTCGTAGACGGTCGTCGTGAGTTCGAACCGCTCTCTCCCGAGGTCTTCGACCACTTCACAGACGGCGGTAATCGTTTCGCCGATTTCGACGGGACGGAGGAATCGGAGGTCCTGTGAGAGGTAGATGGTCAGTCCCGGCAGCCGTGCCAACGCCGCGCTGATGAGCCCCGCCGTGAGGATGCCGTGGGCGATGCGCCCGCCGAACCGTGTCTGCCTGGCGAAATCGTCGTCGAGGTGTATCCGGTTCGTATCGCCCGTCGCCTCGGCGAATCCACGGACGTCCGCCTCGGAGAGTTCCTTCCGGAACCGGACGGTGTCGCCGACCGAAAGCGACTCCTCTCCGGTCCACTCGAAGGTCCAGTCGGGGTCGTCGTAGGCCGTCGACGGCGATGTGGAGTGAGTCCGCTTGATACGCTCGGTCCAGTTCGAGGTTCTCCGAGAGAGGTGCGGCAGATAATACGAGAGGTCCGTCGTGGTGACGACGCCGACGAGTTCTCCCGCCTCACAGACGGGGAGGCGGTGGATGTCGTGGGCCGCCAGCAGCGTCGCCGCCGCCTCGATTTCGGCGCCCTTCTCGACGGTGACCAACTCGCCGGACATCAACTCCCGCACCGTCAGCGACTCTGCATCGGCGTTCTCCGCGATGAGGTTCACCAGGTCGGATTCGGTGATGATACCGACCGGCCGGCCGTCCTCGCAGACGACGAGCGACCCGGTGTCGGCGTCCCGTAACGCCCTCGCGGCCGCCGCCCCCGTCGCCTCGGGCGAAACGGTTTCGACGGGTGATGTCATCACGTCCTCGACGGTCAGTGAAACGAGCATATCCAGTCGATGGCCGCCCCGTTCAAGAGAGTACGGGAGAAGGTATTACCGTCACGGAGCTCCATTTTCGGGCATGAAGCGGCCGTCGTGGCTGACCGAACCCCACCCACGGGTCGTCGACGGCTCGCTACTCGTCGGGGTGGGATTCGTCCTCCTTACGGGTGTCGTGAGTCTCTATTCGGGACGACCCAGTCGGGCGTGGGTGTTCCTCACACACGGTCTCGGTGGGCTCGTACTCGCCGCGCTCGTGGCCCTGAAACTCCGGCGGGTTCGCAAGCGAGTCACCGGCGGCGCTTGGACCGCGGTAACCGCCCTGTCGGTGTTGCTCGCCGTCGTCACCGTCGGTGCGCTCGCGAGCGGGGTCGCGTGGGTGTTCGGTGTCTCGCTGGACCTCGGCCCGTGGGGACTTCTCAACCTCCATATCGGCCTCGGGTTGACCCTCGTGGCCCTGCTCGTCGCACACCTCCGGTTCCGGTTCCGTCTCCCCGAGCCCTCGGACTTCGAGGGCCGCCGGACCGCGTTGCGCTACACCGCCCTCGTCGTGGCCGGGGCCGTGACCTACCGGCTTCAGGGAGCGGTCAACGGCACGCTGGAGACCGCTGGCTCGGAACGTCGGTTCACCGGCTCTCGGGAGGAGGGAAGCGACGACGGCAACGGCTTTCCCGTCACGAGTTGGGTCGCCGACCGTCCCGACCCCGTCGACAGCGAGGCGTGGTCGTTGACCGTCGACGGCGCCGTCGATGCATCTCTCGAATTCGACTACGACGACATCGGCGGCGCCGAGCGTCGCGCACTTCTCGACTGTACCAGCGGTTGGTACTCCGACCACGACTGGCAGGGCGTCGCCGTCGGCGAACTACTCGATGTCTCCGGTCCCGAAGACGACGCCGAGTGGGTGTCGTTCCGCTCGGTGACCGGCTATCGCTGGAGTCTCCCCATCGAGGAGGCACGCGATGCGCTGTTGGCGACCCACGTCGACGGAGAGGAACTCAGCCACGGTCACGGTTTCCCGCTGCGACTGGTCGCTCCCGGCAGACGCGGCTTCCAGTGGGTGAAGTGGGTGGCGGAAGTTCGGGTGACGCGTCGCCGGGACCACAGCGAACGGGTGGCGATTTTCGTCAGCGGCTTTCGGTAGCGTCGACCGGCCGACCGTCCTCCGTCGGCGGCGCGACGTGGTCGATGAACGACTCCACGTCGGGTTCTTTCACCCGAACGCGGACGTGAATCTCGCCGAGTTCGCTCCCCTCGCCGACGGCGAAGTTGACCGCCCCGCGGAAGGCGGCCTGCTTCTTCAACTCGAAACTGAACACCTCGCCGTCCTGTCCGGCGAAGAACTGCCCACGGGCGGTGTCGAGGATGGCCTGCTCGTGGAGGCGCTCCGAGAGGTGGTCCAGCGAGTGACACGTCGCCAGCAGTTCGCCGGGGTGGGATTCGATTTCGGCCTCCGGGAAGAGGTTGTGTATAGCGTCGGCGACCCGGTCGGTCACCTCGGTGTCGTTGACCGGCGCCGTAATCTGAACGTCGATGCTGTATATCATTGTAAGACCTCTCGAACCTGCGTTCGGAACTCCTCCAGCGTCCCCGTGTTCTCGATAGTGATGTCGGCACGTGCCATCGCCTCGTCGAGGCCGAACCCCAACTCGCGTTCGTCGCGGGCGGCGAGGCCCTCGCCGTCGCCGTCGACCTTGTCTCGGCCGCGCTCGCCGATGCGCTTCTCGCGGAGTTCGAACGGCGCCTCGACGCTCACGAGGACGAACCCTTCACCGAAGCGCTCTTCGAAGGCGTCGACTTCCACGCCCGAGCGGATGCCGTCGACGAGGACCGTATCCGCCTCCGCGAGCGCCTGCTCGATGTGGGGCAGCGACTCCTCGGCGATGGCCGCCGGACCGTTTTCCTCGCGGAGCGCCTGAGCGATTTCGCCGTGGTGTTCGGCGGGGTCCAGCCCGCGGTTGCGGCACTCTTGTCGGATGACATCGCCCATCGTCACGACCGGGATGTCGAGTGACTCGGCGACGGCGGCGAACTCGCCTTTACCGCTGCCGGCCAGCCCGACGGTTCCGATGACTCGCATTCACACCGAGATACCCCCCTGTCGGGCTTGAAGGCTTTGCTCGGCGGCCGTCACGCTCATCCGCCGTCGCCGCCTACCGCGAGCAATGTCCGAACGCTCGTTTTTCACCCGCGCGCTGTGGTTCGTCTTCGTCGGCTGGTGGCTGACGCCCGTCCTCGTCAACGCCGCGTGGTTGCTGGGACTCACCGTCGTCCTCCTCCCGATTTCGGTGAAACTCATCAACCTCGTCCCGACGGCGCTGACGCTGAAGACGCCCAAATCGACCCTTGACCCCGACGGCGCCCGCGGCCAGCGAAACCTCCTCGTCCGGGCGCTGTACTTCGTGTTCGTCGGCTGGTGGC
>JBMCDV010000090.1:0-6313 GCA_048618255.1 Natronomonas sp.
CACTTCGACGACGCCCTCCGAACCGAGGCGGGCGGCACTCAACGCGGGCGCAGCCACGAGAACGTCCAGCGAACGGGCGAGGCCGCCGAAACGGCCACCGACGACGAATCGGGCGTCGTCGGGCGCGTCGACTGCCGACAGCGCCCTCGACAGCGGCCCGTCGGTCGGTAACTCGACGGTCGCCGGAGCGGCCACGTCGCCCCCGACGGAGACGAGACGCGTTCCGGGGTCGGCGGCGTCGGTGGCGAAGGCTTCGGGACTCCGCCACAACTCGGCGGCCTGCAACAGCGTTCGTGGGGTGTGGACGGCGGTCGGCCGCCCGTACAGTCCCCACTCCTCCGGTCCGGGCGGTCGTCGTCGCGCCTCGATGCGGTCGTTGCCCTCCAGTCGCTCCAGCGCCATCGTCGGTTCGCCGAATCGGAAGTCGTCTTCGGCGGCGACGACGTGCCACTCGCCGGTGGCTTCGAGACGCTCGACGACGAGGGGGTCTTCGGCCGGGGCCAACACGATAACGTCCTCAGCACCGACGACGGCAGCGACGGCGTCCGCGGCGTCGTACAGCCGTCCGGCGGCCGACGCACACAACAGTCGGTCCGCGCGGGCCTCGGGGTCGGCGTCTGCGGCGTTGACGACGACGACGGGGTCGCCGTCGGTCTCGCGTATTCGCCGCCACGATTCGGCGAGCGGTTCGTCCGCAGCCGCGTCGGCACGTCCCCGTCCCAGCAGGCCGATTTTTTCGACCGTTCCGAGGGCCCTCTCGGGGTCGACACGAGCTTTGGGGGCGACCGGGTCGGGCACCGTCGTCGGGTCCTGCCAGCCACAGCCATCGAGGACGCGACGGGTACCGACCGACAGCGAACCCTCGGTCGGACGCGGTGGGCCGTCGTCGTCGGTGATGGCCTCGGCCTCCGCTGTCAGAAGTGACCCTCTCTCGCAGGCGACGAGCAGTCGTTCGAGCGTCGAGGCGGTGACGGCGGCGTACAGCGCCGTCCGACCGTCGACTGTCGCGTAGGCGTAGGGGCCGTCCGGCCCCCCCGTCGGTCCGGTTTCGACGACCGTGGTTCGCTCGGCACGGTCGCGGACGGCGTCGAGACGCCCCCGGTCTGTGTCCCCGGAGACCGTCACGCGGAGCGTCGGTCCGTCAGCTGAATCCGTCATCCCGTATATGGTTGGACGACGCCGTGAAAAGCGTTGTCGCACCCCCACTGGCCGAACCGGATGGACGCCTACTTATGGCCCGCCGCACAGAGTGTCGGATATGGAACCACGGGACCTGTCGGCGCACGTCGCCTACGAGGCCGGCCGGGGCGTCGAGGAAGTCGCCCGCGAGTTGGGTCTCGACCCCGAATCTCTCGTGAAACTCTCCTCCAACGAGAACGCCTATGGGCCGGCGCCGAAGGCGGCCGAGGCGATTCGCCAGTACGCTCCGAACGTCCACACGTATCCGAAGTCGTCGGCGGCGGATCTCCGGGAGGCGCTCGCCGAGCAGTGGACCGTCACGCCCTCGCAGGTGTGGCTCGCGAACGGGGGCGACGGCGCGCTGGACTACCTCGCCCGCGCCATGCTCGACCCCGGTGAAGGCGTCCTCGTCTCCAGGCCCGGTTTCGCCTACTACTCGATGAGTGCCCGGTACCACCACGGCACCGTCTCGGAGTATCCGATTCGGAAATCCGACGACTTCGAGCAGACCGCAGCGGGCGTCCTGCAACACTACGACGGCGAGCGCATCGTCTACATCACCAGTCCGCACAACCCCTCCGGTAGCGAGATGCCGCTGTCGGAGGTGGAGAAGCTCGCCGATGCGACCGACGAGGAGACGCTCGTCGTCGTCGACGAGGCCTACGGCGAGTTCTCCGACTCCCCGTCGGCCGTCGCACTCGTCGAGGAACGCGACGACGTGGCCGTTCTCCGGACGTTCTCGAAGGCGTACGGGCTGGCTGGCGTCCGTCTCGGCTACGCCGTCGTCCCCGGCGAGTGGGCCGACGCCTACGCCCGGGTGAACACGCCGTTTGCAGCGTCGGAAATTGCCTGTAGAGCCGGCCTTGCCGCACTCGACGACCCGGACCACGTCGAGAAGACCGTCGAGGGAGCACGCTGGGCGCGCCAGTACATGTACGACGAACTCGACTGTCACACCTGGGAGAGTTCGGGGAACTTCGTGCTGTGTGAGGTCGGCGACGGGACGGCGGTTGCCGAAGCGGCCCAACGCGAGGGCGTCATCGTTCGCGACACCACCTCCTTCGGTCTCCCGGGGTGTGTCCGCGTCACCTGCGGCACGCGCGAGGAGACGAAACGAGCAGTAGAGGTGTTGAACGACCTGCTATGAGGGTCGCCGTCACTGGAACCCCGGGAACGGGCAAGACGACTGCAACCGACCTCGTCGACACCGACCTCGACGTGGTCCACCTCAACGACCTGATTCGAGAGGAGGGACTGGCGACCGGCGAGGACCCCGAACGCGGCAGTCTCGTCGCCGACATCGACGCGCTTCGCGACCGACTGGCAGACCTCGAGGACGTGCTCGTCGAATCCCACCTCGCACACCACTTCGACGCCGACCGGGTCGTCGTGTTGCGCTGTCGTCCCGAGGTGTTACACGAACGGCTCTCCGAACGGGGTGAATCCGAAGGGAAAGCACACGAGAACGCAGAAGCCGAGGCCCTCGACGTGATTCTCTCCGAAGCCGTCGATGCCCACGGCCTCGATTCGGTGTACGAAATCGACACGACAGACCGGACGCCCGAGGCCGTCGCCGCCGATATCGAAGCCGTCGTTACCGGCGAGCGAGCGCCGTCGGCAGGGGAAGTGGAGTTCATCGATTACCTATGACACTCGATAAGTTCCGGCCGCTGGCCGACCGCATGCTCGAACCATTCGTAACTGCCGCCGACCGCGTCGGCCTGTCGCCGGACGGCGTCAGCGTCATCGCCTTCGGTTTCGCCGTCTTCGCGGGCACCGCCTACGCCCTGGCGGGGGCGGCGGCGGGCATCTGGCGGCCCGACCCGCTTCTGTACCTCCTCGGTGCGGTTTTCGTGTTGGTCAACGGCTGGCTGGACCTCCTTGACGGTGCCCTCGCCCGCCGGCAGGGAACCGACTCGAAAGCCGGCGACCTCCTGGACCACGTGCTGGACCGATACGCCGATATCGTCATTATCGCCGGACTGGCCGCCGGCACCGAGGAGTACCTCCTCGGCTTCCTCGCGGTCACCGGCGTGTTGATGACCTCGTATCTCGGAACGCAGGCACAGGCGGTCGGTCTCGACAGGGTCTACGGCGGCCTCGTCGGTCGCGCGGACCGTTTGGCCATCATCGGCGTCCTCACCGCCGCCGCAGCCTTCTACACCGCCGAACCGTACGGATTGACGCTCGTCGGGTGGCTGCTGGTCTTCTTCGCCGTCATCGGCCACGTCACCGCACTCCAGCGGTTCTACTACTCGATGGCCGCCCTGGAGTAGGCGGAAAACCCTTTTGCGCCCCGACGATAAGGGCGAGTATGGTACAATGTGAGATGTGCGGCGCCGAGACGGCGTCGCCGAAGACCGTCAAGGTCGAGGGGGCCGAACTCGACGTGTGCGACGACTGCGCGGACTTCGGCACGGAAGTCCAGACGCAGGACACGTCCTCGTCCTCGACGAAATACTCCACGTCCTCGTCGTCTTCGTCCTCGTCGTCCAGTTCCACGTCGTCTTCGTCCTCGTCGGGTGGCGGTGGCGGCCGTCGCCGCGACATGTTCGACGAGATGGACGAGGTCGTCACCGACTACGACGACCGTATCCGGAACGCACGGGAATCCGAGGGACTCACTCAGGAGGAACTGGCGAACCAGCTCAACGAGAAGGCGAGTCTCATCCGGAAACTCGAACGCGGCGACGTACTGCCGAGCGACAAAGTCCAGCGCAAACTCGAGAAGGCCCTCGAAATCACGCTGTCCGAAGGCGGGTCGACCGACGACAGCGAGTGGTCCGGTGGGTCCTCGACGGGCGGGACGACCCTCGGTGACGTCGTCAAACGGAAGGACTGACGAACGAGACGCAGTCTTCTCGCGCTTCGCACAGCGTTTCGAGGTGGTCAGTAATCAAGTCCGAGCCGTCGGACGCCGACTGTCTCGGCCATCGCCTTCGTGGCCGACTACGGGGCGGTGTCGTCCTCACTGTACTCCTCGTAGGCGAGCGTGCGTCCGTCGGGGAGGGCTACCGTCTCCATCTCAGGCGTCGCTATCGAACAGTACGTCGTCAATCTGTGGGTTCACGACCACTTCGTCGGTGTCGCCGACCGGGTCGTCCAACTCGACGGCCAGAAGGGGTGCCCCCGTCTTCGGGGCATACGAGTACCTGACTACCGTCCCGAGTCGCGGTTCGCCGTCGACCGACACCCACGCGCGGCGTCCGTTCATGTGTTGGCGTAGCGACTCCGCCACCGTGTATCCGTCGCTCTCGATATCGGTACGTCGATGCCGGATGACGATTTGAGACGAATTCTAGAGGGAGTTCCAACGGATTCACCTCGAACCCGCGATGGACCTTGAAAAATCTCCTTTATCGACTACCCTCTCCGCCCGAGTGTGATGACGGACGAGAGGACGAAACCTACTGCTCGCAGCAGGAACGATCGGCGCCGTCCTCGTTTCGGGGTGTACCGACGCCGGCGGCAGTGATGAGAGCGACGGCAGGGATTACGACGGAACGAACAACGAGAGCATGGACGACGGCCGCCGACCGACTCGACGTGACGCGTGCGACGCGGATATGACGCCTCGGGAACGCTCAATAGCCCTTCGGAGGCCAATTAGCAGCCGTTTTACTCCGGGAGACGAGCCATCGAGGTGTCGATGACGACCACGGGCGAGGGACTCGACGGGACGGACCGAACGCGAAACCAGGCGAAGCCAATCACGCTGACGGCGGCCCTCGTACGGTACGACGGCCGGCCGGACCGCCGAACCGTCTATCCGCCCGGCCTCTCCGGCGTCGCCCGGATGTCGACGTGGCTGACCGCCGACGCCGACGCGTTCGTCGACCTCGATAGCGCCCGCTGACGCGGCCGGCATGGACAACTATTTTGCGCCGGCAACCGCCCTCCCGCTATGTTCGTCCTCGTCAACCTGAAGGCGTACCCCTGTGACCCCGTCGCCGTCGCGGAGGCGGCCGCCGAAGTCGCCGACGACACCGGTGTCCGCATCGCTGTCGCACCGCAGGCCGCACACCTCGACCGCGTCGCCGAGACGGGCGTCGAGACCTGGGCCCAACACGTCTCGCCCGTCGAATACGGCTCTCACACCGGGTCGACGCTCGCGGAGGCCGCCGCCGACGCCGGCGCGGTGGGGACGCTTCTGAACCACTCGGAGAACCGCCTGAAACTGGCCGACATCGACGCCTCGCTCCGAGCCGCCGAGCGCGCCGACCTCGAGACGGTCGTCTGTGCGAACAACCCACGACAGATAGCGGCCGCGGCCGCACTCGACCCCGACGCCGTCGCCGTCGAGCCGCCGGAACTCATCGGCACCGGAACGCCGGTGTCGAAAGCCGACCCCGACATCATCACCGATTCGGTCGATGCCGCTGCGTCCGTCTCGGACGTGCCCGTCCTCTGTGGTGCCGGCATCTCCACCGGCGAGGACCTCGAGGCCGCCGCCGGCCTCGGAGCAGAGGGCGTACTTCTCGCTTCGGGCGTCGCTAAAGCCGACGACCCGAAGGCGGCACTCGAGGCCCTTGTCGACCCCGTAGCCTAACCACCGTCACTTCGGCGCCAGTCGGTCCGGTTGACGCCCCGACTGCGAGGGGGTCGGGAGTTTCCCCGATAGAAGCCTCTCGATAGCCGCATTAACCGTGTAGGTCTCCCCGTCGACGGAGTGCGGGAACACCGCCGACAACTCCTGGTTTCGGTAGATGGCGAGACACAGCAACGGCGTCACGAGAACGCTGTGTTCGTCGTCGGCGATGGAACACCGAGTCCGTCTTTCGAAGGCCGGTCGGATGCTGACTCCGTGGCGTTTCCCCCACGCCTCGAACTGCTCGAACTGGCCGACGACCTCGCGAGTCGGGCTTTCCTCACCGTCCAACCGGACGCCCTCCGGCCACCCACGGAGAACGACTCGGTCGACGAGTCGGCCGTCCTCACAGCGCTCCAGCAGTTCGATGTTCGATTCGACCGATTCCGAGACGATCGGCTCCCGTGCATAACAGATTACCGTGATTTTCGTGTCGTTGAACATGTCTCTCCCCACGCAGTTCATCCGGCACCGCTGCCGGCGTCGAAAGAGGCTACTCCAGTGTCGGAAATAAGGGTAGTTACGAGGTGGTTGTGGTTCGCTTGG
>JBMCDV010000091.1:0-6297 GCA_048618255.1 Natronomonas sp.
GTGCTGGACTCGGTGTCCGCTCGACGGCCACGGCGGGCGCGAAGCCGCTCCCGTCCCGCTAGTCCGGCGACCAGCAGGAATCCGACGAGGGCGCCGCTGAACACGCCTACTCCGAGCGGACTCGGCACGCCGGTTCGACTCACGTCAGAGACGACCACGTACCCCGCGTACGCGCTGAAGGCCAACAGCACCCAGAACGTCAGCGACAGATCCATCGGCGCGATGTCGACGGTCCGCTGCGGCGGGACCGCCGAGGCCGGCGCCTCCGATTCCGCCGTCGACGATTCGACGGACGCGTCGGGGGTTTCTTCGGGCGTTTCGAGGAAGCGGTACGCCTCCATCGCCACGAGAAGCGCCAGCGGTATCACGACCAACAGCGCGAAGCCGACCGTCGTGTTCGCCCACAGGATGACGTAGCCGATGAGCGGGATGACGACGACGACGCTGCCGAGGACCTGCGAGGGGTCGACGAGCCCGGCGTCGGCGTTCTCGTTCGCGTCGCCTTTGGTCCGGTAGGCGCCGTCGACCTCCTCGATGACCCGGTGGGTCGTCGGCACGTCGTTGCCCGTCCGGTAGGTGATGACGTCGCCGACGGCGACCGGACCGCTGGCGACGATGACCACGTCACCGGGCGAGATTGCTGGTTCCATGCTCCCCGAGAGGACGACGAAGCCGTGGTCGGCGCCGACCGTCTGGGGCACCGCGAACACCACGAACGGGGCGACGAGCGCAATCAGGAGGACGAAACCGAGGATTGCCGGGGCCCGACGCTTCCAGCGACCGGTGGTGGCGGCCGGCGCTGCCGGTTCGGCTTCGGGTTCCGGTTCGGTATCGTTCATCGGCTCCTCGGGGGCGGTCTCGTTGGTTGCGGTGGTCTCGTCGGTCATTGGTCTTCCTCCTCGCAGTCGGTCGAGCAGACGGAGACGGTGATGTGGCTGATGCCCCTACCGTCGTCGGCGTACAGCAGGCCGCCGTCCTCGAGAGAGGCGGTGTCGTCGGTCGGCTGGGTCCCCGCGGTGTAGCGCCGTGGGTCACCATCCCCCGCCTTGATGCCCACTTCACACAGGGCTTCGGGGGTGCCGCCGTCCGTCCGGTGGAGGCGGAACGCGACGGCCGTGGTCTCGTCGCCGTCGTCTTTCTCGACGGTGTCGTATATCTCGATCTCGTAGCCGTCGCCCCCTTCGGTGAACGCGTAGACGCCGGGTTCGATGTAGCTATCGCCGATACCCGGGTCCTGTCCGGGCTCGAGTTCCAGCTTCCCGACGTATCGACAGCACTCACAGGGTTCGGAGGCATCGCACGCCGGACGCGACGGGAACGGGTTCGCTCTCGTCTCGTCGTTGCGACACTGGACGCCATGGATATCGAACGCCAGCGCCGTCGTGTCGCTCCCGACGTATCCATCCAGGCCGTACTCGACGAGGAGACACAGTTCCTCGGTCAGACAGTCGACCGAACCGCTCTCGGGGTCGGCGTCTAGGAGCCGGCCGTTGCGCAGCGTGTCGGCGACGGATAGCAGCGAGCCGTCGGCGATGGTGTCGCCGCGCGCCCCCGTCTCGCAGTCGGCATACGAGAGCCGAACCGACAGGGACTCCGACAGCGACGACGCTGGCGGGCACTCCATCCGAAGCCAGACCGCGGCCGGATTGTTGACGGCCGCCGCGAGGTCCGGAAGGGAAACGGTGAGGAGGGTTCGACCGCTGTCGGTCGACCCCGTGAGATCGGCGACCGGCAGTTTGAGCGCCGACCCGTTTGCGGTCCCCGTCTCGCCGGTGTTCGGTCCGGCCAACACCTCGTAGGCGACCGCGAGGTCGACGGCCCCGGCGCCGATGGCGCCCGTGAGCCGTTCTTCGTCGTACAACAAAGCCGCCGTTCCGCCGCCGGTAACCGCGCCCGCACCGCCGGCGGTCGCGAGCGCCGCCAACACGCGGCGCCTGCTGAGCGTCATTCGGCCACCTCCTCGCCGAAAGGGCTCTCGCTCCCGCAGGGAACGCCGGCGAACGTCAGGTCGAAGCCGACGCTGTCGGTCTGGGTGCGGTTGTCCGTCTCCGGCGGGACCTGCCACGACAGCGAGACGCACCGAACCGAACCGACGGACAGACAGTCCACGGCGAGTTCGCCCTCGGTCCCCAACGTCCCGGCGAACGCTGAGGCCATCGAGCCCTCGGCGATGGCCGTCTCGGCGAAGCCGGCCATCGGCTGGAACTCGCCGTCACAACTGCCGCCCGGAACGTCGTCGCGCCAGAGGACGACCTCCCTCGCGGCGCCGAGCTCCCCGTCGTCGCTGTCGGGGTCGTCGCCCGCGACGAGTTCGGGTTCGTTGACGCCGTTCTCGGCATCTTCGGTCACCACCGCGCGTACGTAAATATCGAGCGGCTCTGCGCTTTCGTCGTCGACGACTTCGAGCCCGACGACCAACACGCCGCTGTCGCCGGGAACGACGTTCGAAAGCGAGACGACCGGGCCGCTCGCCTCGAGGACGTATTCGGGGGTCGTCCCGGGGTCGAGCGCGTCGACGAGTGCCACCTCGTCCGTCCCGTTGTGGTGTTCGAGGAACGCACCGTTGTACCGCTCGTACCACGCGACGCGGAGTCGGTTGTCGTCGGTGTCCGGCGCCGCGTAGGTGTATCTGGTGAACGTGGGGTCGGCTGGCCGAGCCGCGGCGATGCCGCCGGCTGCGAGCGTCCCCCCTCCGATTCCCGCCAGCAGTTGTCGTCGTGTGAATTGCATTTCGTAGTTCTCCGGCCGCCTGCGGCCGCCGTTTGTTACGCTCCCACTGGGGAGGATATCGCATAGGTATGGGTCGAGTTCCGCCTCGTCCGTGGATGGTAGGGTGTCCGTACCGCCCGCGCGGCGTAGGCCGTTAGTTACTCGCCCCGGGTTCCGTTCGTCGGTATTCGGGTACTGAAATCGGGACCGGGAGCATCCGACCGGTGGCTGCGAAGGGGTGCTCAGTCCGAGGGGGTCGAGGTTGGTGTCGGCGTCGCGAACGGGCTGTCGTTGTGACGGCTCTGTTCGGCGTTGATGCCGATGTCGAAGGCGATCGAGTCGCTCTGGACCTCGTTGCCGACCTCGAACGGCAGCTCCCACTCGAAGCCGATACACTGGGTCGTCGCGCCCGGGTAGGGCTGGACGACCTCTTCCTGGCGGTTGCCGTCGAGGAGCACTCCCTCGGCGAGTTCGTCGAAGACCTCGGCCATCGTCCCCGAGAGGATCTTCTGTTCGCCCTCGAGGACGATCTGTGCGATTTCCGCGTAGACGGTGTCCAGATCGGCCGGGTCCGGGGCGATGAATGCGTCGTCCGGGGAGGAAGCGATGTCCTCGAGCAGTTGCGTGTCGGCACCGCTGCCGAGCGCGACCGTGAAGATCCGGATGCCTGCGTTCTTGGCGGCGTCGGCGGCCGCGATTGCGGGGTTGCGGGCGCTTCCACCGTCACCCAACAGGATCAGCACCTTCGACGCTCCAGGTGTCGCGTTCGTCCCGTTGAGGAGTTCGTCAGTACCGGCGTCGAGGCCGTCGGCGATGTCCGTTCCACCACCGGCCGAGTAATTATTGATCGCGTCCTTGACCGCCTGGTAGTTCGTCGTCAGCTCCTGGTCGAGTGACGCGGAGCTGTTGAACGAGATCGCGGCGGCCTCGTCGGGGCTCGAGAGGTTGTCGACGAAGTTCGTCGCGGCGATCTTCAGATCGCCGATTTCCTGACTCATCGACCCCGAGACGTCGGAGACGAGCGCGACCTCCAGCTCCTGTTGCTGGCCGGTGCCAGTTGGCTCGAAGACGTTGTCGCAGTCCTCGTCGTACCAGATGCAGACCTCGATGGCGTCTGCGAGCTCGCCGATGCCATCGGAATCCTCGCCTTCGGCTTCCAGTTCGGCTTCTGTCTGGCCGTTCTCCAGGTTCTCCGTGAGGTCGCCGAACAGCTGGAGGTACGCGGGGTTGTCACAGATGTGAAGACTGATGGTCACCTCACCGGAGTCGCCGGGTTTGACGTCTTCGAGCGTGAATACCGGGATTCCATCGCCGTTGACGAGGTACTCGTCGGCTTCGGGTGAACAGAAGTCGAACTGTTCGCCCTGGACGAGGTCCTCCCATTCCTGCATGTCGGCAGGGCTGGGGGCCTGGTCGAGGAGGTACCGTCCGTCGCCGAGGTCTTCGGCGTCGGGGTAGCCCATCGCTTTGACGTCTTCGAGACGGCCGGGACCACCGAGGTAGGTCGATTTGTAGTCGAGCTTCAAATCGAGGGTCCCGGCCGTGAGGGCGTTGTCGTCGAAGGATTCGGTGTCGCTGAAGAACGCCGAGGTACCGAGCCCAGCGCCCGCCGAAGCGAGGCCGACGGCGCCGGCGCCCACGAGGAGCTTTCTCCGGGTCAGGTCGTACAGTTGGTCGTCTCGTTTCATGATGTTGATCTCCGCGTGCGGAGAACGCCCACCGGGGGAGTCGAACCCCCGTGCGCCAGCGTGGGCGGTGATTCAGGCCTGAGCTGACGGCCCGCTGCCGTCGTTGTACCGCGCCTGCTCGGTGTAGAAGCCGAGGTCGAACCCGAGGGTGTCGCCCTGCACTTCGTTGCCGGTCTCGAAGGGGAGTTCCCAGGACAGCGCGACACAGTGCATCACGCCGTCGCCACGGAACGGTTCGCGGTCCGGGTCGTCTGCGGGGTCCGCCAGTTCGTCGTATAACGTGGCTCGGTTGCCGTCCAGCGGGATACCGTTGCCATCGGCCAGCTCAGCGAGGACGTTGCCGAGTGAATCCTGCATGATGACCTTCTCCGCGACCGTCTGGGCCGCGAGATTGCCGAACACGCTCGGGATGTCGAGGGGGTCGTCGACGTCGTTGAAGAACGCTGGGTCGCCGCCGGAACTGCCGGCTGCCCCCGCCATCGCCTGCAGCGTGCTCGCACTGCCGTTGACGTTGATCGTGTAGACGTCCGTTTCGGGCGCCGGAGACGCCGCTCGTGCGTCGTCCGCCGCGTCGGTCGGCGAGGAGAACTGGGTGCTGCCGGTGCCGTTAAACGACTCGCCGTCAGAGAGGACGATGTTCCGCTTTTCGGCGCCACTGCGTCCGTTGGCGGCTAGTTCGTCCTGTGCGTCGTCGATGCCCTCTCCGATGTAGGTGCCCGTCGCGATGGCGTTCGCGTTCGAGAACGGGTCCGGGTCGCCGTCGCCGTCGAACGGCGTCGAACCCGGACCGCCGCTGACGACGTTCGCGAGCTTCTGGCGGAGTCCCGAGAGCGTGCCGTCGACGACCGAGAGGTCGGTCGTCATCGACTGGAGGATGCCGGTCCGGGGTTCGGTGTCGTCGCTTCCCTCGCCGTCGAAGTAGGCGACGCCGAGATTCACGTCGGAGCCCTGCGACTGCAGGTAGTCGACGAACTGCCGGGCGCCGAGTTCCACCAGGTCGATCTTCGTCGTCTCGTCGTAGGTTGTGCCGTCGATGGTGATGTCGTCACCGCTGACGACGCCGCCGTACTGGTCGTACAGCATGGAGCCGGAGAAGTCCAGCGTGAGCATGATGTCGACCGGTTCGGCGGGGTCGTAGACGTTGTCGCAGTCCTCGTCGTACCACAGCGTCGCCTGGATGGCGTCGCCGAGGTCGCCGAGGTTGTCGGGGTCGACCAGCAGTTCGGGTTCGGCGGCAACGCCGCCGTCCTCGGTGACGTTGCTGGCTTGCATCCAGATGTAGCCGGGGTTGTCACAGAGGTGCAGCGAAAAGGTGATCTCGCCGGAGTCACCGGGTTTGACGTCGGTGAGCTGCACCAGTGTCTCCATCTCCTCGCCGATGACAGGGTCGGTGCCGAAGTCGGCTTCCGACAGCGGCGGAATGTTCTCGCAGTTCAGCACCGGGAGGTTCGCGCCGTTGCTGTCCGGGTCCTCGTCGTCCGGGAAGTCGCTGTATCTGAGTTGGCCAGCGTCGTTGTCCGCGGCGATGGACTGCTCGCCGTCGCCGTCGTGGTCGGGGTGGGCGCTAACGAACGTCAGGCCCTCGCCGAAGTTGTAGGTCTGTTGCCAGTCGACTAAGAGGTCGAGCGAGCCGGCGACGAGGGTGTTCTCCGCGAAGCTCTCCTCGTCGGAGAAGAACGCGGTGGTGCCGAAGCCGGCGCCCGCCGAGGCGAGACCGACGGCTCCGAGTCCCGCGAGCATCTTGCGCCGCGAGAGGTCGTGTAGTTGAGGTTTATTATCGTCTTGCATGGTTGGTGGTGGTAGTAGGTGTTCTCCTCGCAGACGAACCCGAGCGGTTCGGCTGTCTGCGGGTGTGTGGTGGGATTACTCGACGCTGATGTCGAAGGCGACGCCCTCCTCG
>JBMCDV010000092.1:0-6209 GCA_048618255.1 Natronomonas sp.
CGGTACACCTTACGATTCTCCCAACCGGGAAGAGTACGACGGTCGGAGTGACGACAGAGTTGAGAACAATGCCTACCTTCGAACACACGATCGACGTTGCAGCGCCCGTAGAACGCGTCTCCGAGTTCATGACGGACCCCACGAACTGGCCGCGAACGCACGCGAGCATCTCCAAACTGGAGATTACCGAATCCAGCGACGACGAGACTCGGATGGACGCGACCTTCCGCGTCCTCGGCGTCGGAAACGAGGGCGAGATGGTCCAGCGTATTCTCGAACCCGACTCCCACGTGATGGTCTCCTTCGAGAGCCCCGGCCTCAGTGGCAAAGCCGACTACCGATACTCCGAATCCGACGGCGTGACGACCATCGTCGAGTTCGTCGACTACGAGTTCGGCGACTCGCTGCTCGACCGCATCATGGAACCGGTCGCCAAGCGGTACAACGAACGACAGTTCCGCCACAGCCTCGAGAGTTCCAGGGAACTCATCGAAGCCGAATTCGCCGAGAGCGAGCGGATGGCCGCGGCCTGAGTGCCGTCGCGTCCTTCCGACCGACTTTTTCGAACGTCACGGAGTCCGAACGGACAGCCGAGGCCTCACTCCACGTAGCCGAGGTCCTGCAGCCGCTGTTTGGCCTCCTCGTCCATCTCATCGAGTGAACCGTCGGCGTCGGCCGTCGAGTCGTCCCACTCGCTTCCCGCCCGGCCCTCGAAGCGCTCCAGCGCCGCCAGCACCTCGCCGACTACTGGGTCGTCGGTATCGACCCGTTCCGTCTCTTCGGGGTCGGAGTCGAGTCGGTAGGCCTCGTCGGCGATGCGCTCGTTGCGGATGTACTTCCCGTCGGGGCGGCGTGCGGCACGCATCCGCGAGTAGAACCGTGAATCCTCGTCGAGTTCGATACCCGCCTCGGCGGCTTTCGTCTCCAGTTGGTTCAACTCGACGACCGGACGGTGGTAGTCGACGAAGGCGAACTCGCCGTCCGTGATGTCTCGTTTCTCGGAGAGCAGCGACCGGCCCGCCTCGAAAGGGCGTGCCCCGACGCGGTCGGCGGCCGCCGTGGCTCCGGCCGACTCCAGGACGGTGTCATAGAGGTCCAGCAGTTCGACCTGCTCGTCGGTTCGGCCGGTCGAGAGGTCGGGGTGTTTCACCATCAGCGGGACGTTCACCAGCGGGTCGTAGATACAGAACTCGTGGCCGTAGAGGCCGTGTTCGCCGTGGAGTTCCCCGTGGTCGGCACAGACGACGACGACGGTCTCCTCCCACTGGCCGGTGGCCTTCAGATGCGAGAACAGCCGGTCGAGTTCGGCGTCGATGTGTCGGATTTCGGCATCGTACAGGCCGCGAATATCCTCGAACCCCTCGTCGGATATTTCGCGAGCACCGGAGTTGTACTCCTTGGAGTTCTGACACACCGAGTGGGGGTCGACGCCGGGGGCGAACTCCTCGCGGTACTTTTCGGGCGGGTAGTACGGCAGGTGTGCGTCCATCAGGTTGATGAACGCGAACCACTCGTCGTTGTCGTCGACGAAATCGATTGTGTCGTCGATTATCTGCGGCGTCTTCGAGTCCTCGCCCTCGCCGCTTGCGAGGTACTCGTGGATTTCGTTGCCCACTTCGACGAGACGGTCGGCGACGCCGCGGAGGCGGTCGCTGTCGTTGACGCGCTGCCAGAGGCTCGCGAGCGCACCCGAGAACGTGTCGCCGGGAAGCGCCTTGAAGAAGTTGTCCTGTTGGTCGAAGCCACTCGTCAGCCGGGTGTAGGGAGTAATCCACGCGTTCGAGGAGTAACAGGCGGTGGCGTAGCCGGCGGCCGACATCGCTTCGGCGAGCGTCGCCGTGCCGTCGGCGAGATACGGTGCTTCTTGGGAGGCGCCGTGTTCGCCGGGGTACAGCCCCGTAAACATCGAGGCGTGGACGGGTAGCGTCCACGGCGCCTGTGCGACGGCCTCCTCGTAGACGAGTGCTTCCTCGGCGAACGCCTCCAGTGTCGGCGTCGTCTCGCGGTCGTAGCCGTACGGCGTCAGGTGGTCCTTCCGGACGGTGTCCATGACGACGAACAGCACGTTTCGACCGTCGGTGTCCATACCGATGGTCAGGGGGTTTCGGGCTTAAAACGACTGGTGTGGCGTCGTAGTCGAAACGATGAGACGTTAGGAGACCTCAGAACGGTGCTTCGGGGCCTTCGTCGGCCTCGTCGTCGCTGCCCTCGTGGCCGGGGAACGACGGCGACATCTGTCCGCCGGCCATGCCCTCGCTGCCGCCGTCCATGCCGGTGTCGGCGTGGACAGTGTCGATTTCGGGGATTTCCTGTGTCATCCGGGACTTGATGGCTTGAATCGTCATCGGGGAGATGCCACAGCCCGAACAGGCACCACCGAGCATGATGGTGACCTCGCCCGTTTCGCGGTCGAGGTTCTGGATGGCGGCGCTGCCACCGTGCATCTGAATCTGCGGGAAGTTCCGGCGGAGGAAGTTGCTGATGCGCTCGCGAAGGTCCTCGTCGGCGTCGGCGGATTCGGTACTCATATGCGAGCGTATGCAGCGCAGCCGTATGAAGATTTGGCTCCGGTCGGACCGACCGTTCGGATGAACGCCTCCGGCGGTCGGTGTGACACGCGGGAGACGGGCGTCTGACGGGAGTTTATGTCGGTTCACGCTCGTTAGCAGGTATGCCAACTCGTCGCCATCTGCTCGCGGCTGCCGGCGTCGCAACCGCCAGTGCGGGCTGTCTGGGCGTCCTGGGAGACGATGGGGAGCCGAACGCCGAAGGGAACATCGCCGATGCGGGCGACGACGACGATGACACCCAAACGGTCGAACTCGGCGAACTCTCAGTCCAGAACAATCACGAGGAGGGTCACCAGGTGCAACTGGCCGTCGAGGCCGAAGACGGGATGCTCCATCTCGGAACCTACCAGCTCGAAGCCGGTGGGTCGAGCACTACCATCGAGGGAGAGTGGAACGACGAACCGGGCGCCTACCGCATTCACGCCCGCCTCGACGACGGCGAGATACGGACGTCGAGCGTCACCGACGGCGTCGGGGGAGATGCCGAGTGCGTTCGCGTCCTCGTTCGGGTTGACAACGACGGGAGTCTCGCGGTGTGGAACGGCGCCGGCTGTGAGAGCTGATTTAGGCGTCGAAAACCCGCTCTAACTCCCGTTCGATTTCCTCGACGTACTCCGCCAGTACCGCCTCGAACTTCTCCTCGTCGACGAGCACGCCGGTCAGTCGGTCGTAGGGGTCCTCGGGCAGTTCGAGGTAGAACCCCTCTTCCTCGTCGTAGAACGGTTCGGACTCGTTGAGCACCTGCTGGTCGATGCCGTGAATCAGCGTGGAGTCGTACGTCTCGTTGACGCGGTTGAACGCGTTCTTGTACGCCTGCTGGAGCTGTGGGAAGTAGTCGACGTACTTCTGTTCCTCGAAGGTGTCTGCGTCCATGGGAGGCCGTTCGTCGCGTGGCCCTAAAAGCCGGTCGAACCCCTGCGGAAGACGAGCGCAAGCGACTTGTCCGCGGCCGGAGTGGCCGGTCGTATGTACCGAAGCGGTGCCTTCGTCGCCGACAACGTCACGCCGACGACAGACGAACAGGTCCAGCCGAACGGCGTCGATTTGACGCTACAGGCGGTGTACGAACAGCGCGAACCGGGACGCATCGGCCGTGACGGCAAGGATATCGGGACCCGGCATCGCCGTCCGGCAGACCCCGTCGTGGAGGGAGAGTCCATCGACGGGGTGACCGAGCAAAACGAGACGTACTACCTCCCACCGGGAGGGTACATCGTCCAGTACGCCGAAATCGTCTCGATTCCCGACGACCATATCGGTTTCATCTACCCGCGGTCGTCGCTGTTGCGGAACTCCTGTATGCTCGATACCGCCGTCTGGGACGCCGGCTACGAGGGAAAAGGGGAGGGACTACTCGAAGTTCACCACGACATCGAAATCGAGGCCGGTGCCCGAATCGCACAGTTCGTCCTCGCGGAGGCCGACCACGAGGGAACCTACGACGGGAGCTATCAGCGCGAGAACCTCTGACAGCGCGCGGCGGAACGGGTTGAATGTTCCCGAACAACGCCGGCGCAAATATTGTCACATTTGGACGTTTTTGCTAGTATATTTATATAGATGTTTAGAAACGGAAGTCGGGTCCCGCTCCGCGTTCGCGTTCTGCCCGTCCTCTTGCGGTTCCCGGTGGCACCCTACTTATACACCCCTACATCACCAGCACAATCGCTTTAAATAGACAGTCGATACGTTCGCTAACTCGGTTTCGGAGCCCTCAATCATGTCAAACACCCACATGCCTCGGCTCCTCGCTGTGTTGGCGGCGCTTCTCGTTGTTTGCTCGGCCGCGGGAGCGCCCGTCGCGGCAGCGAGTGCCACGACCTTCGAAGACGGACTGAACGGTACGTTCGGCTCCGACGACAGCGAAGACGGAGACACGACCTCGGACGACACTGACGACGAGGATACGGACAACGACACGAGTGACGACGAGGATACGGACAACGACACGAGCGAGGATTCCGACGGCGATTCGGGTGACAGTACCGACGACGATACCGAAGACGACACCAGTGACGGCGACACGGACGACAGTACCAACGACGATACCGAAGACGACACCAGTGACGGCGACACGGACGACAGTACCAACGACGATACCGAAGATGACACCAGCGAGGATTCCGACAGCACGTCGAGTTCGGAGGATTCGACGGGTGATACGGCGGACGACTCCGACTCGGACGACCGAGAAGGGGACAGCGACTCGAACATAGACTCGAGAAACCGCGTCAACGAGACGACCGATGGAATCAACGACACGGTCGAGGACTCGACGGACGACATCGACGACACGGTCGAGAACTCGACGGACGACACCGACTTGCGCACCGAAACGCTGGACCACACCAGCGACCGCGAAAACACCGAATCGGTCGACGAGCACCGCTTCGATGGATTCTACGCCGACACACGAATTGATTCGGGGATGGCCGTCGAGACGCTGGAGTCCGACACCGAAGTCGAATCTGACGAGACTGTCGGGACGACGGTGAACGGAACCACTGCCACGTTGACGACCATCGGTGGGACGCTGACGTCCGGGGGCGAGGAGGTGTTAGTCGACGCCGTCGGAACGTCGACGGCGGCCGACTCGGACGGTGAGTTCGACGCTATCGTCTACGACGGCGAAGGCGACGACTCGGCCGGAGCAGCGATGAGTGCCGGCGGCGCCGGCGGACAGCCCCTCCCCTCCGCCCCCGCAGGCGGTGCCGCCGTCGGCCTCGGAACCGTCGCCGCCGCCGCCGCCCTCCGTGGGAATGCGTTCCTCTCGGGCAGCGCCGGTGTCGGTGCATCGACAGTGGGCGCCCTCGCGGCGATGCCCCGGTTTACCCTCGCCTCGCTGGTCGACAAACTCCGACCGTTCTTCTTCCCGCTTCGGTACAGTCGCTACGACGATTCCGACCCGCTGGAACACGAAGCGCGAGAGCGCGTGTACGAAATCGTCAACGAGTCACCAGGGTCGTACCTCTCGGAGGTTTCCGAGGAAGCTGGCCTCCCGCTGTCGACGACGCGACACCACGTTCGCGTCCTCGAGCGAGAGGACCTCGTTTCGGGGGCGAAACTCCGCGGGAAGCGCCGATTCTACCCGGCGTACGCCGAGGGAATCGAGTTGGCCGCAGCCCTCAACGACGATTCGACGGCGAGCATCATCGACGCCATCGCGCGCCTCGGGTCGGCGTCGGTCAGCGACCTCGCGGGGGAACTCGGTCGGGACCCAAGCACGATTACCCACCACCTCCAGCGCCTCGAAGAGGACGACATCATCGCCCGCGAACGGGAGGGGCGGGCCGTGATGAACAAACTTTCCGCGGAGGCCCGGACGGCACTCGAACCCGAGACGGTTCCCAAACCCGGCAAACCCGGCGGCGCCATCGCCGGCGGCGCGGACTGAGTCCCGTGTTCCCCGCCTCAGGACGACGAATCGGAATCGTGTCCGTCACTGGCCGCGTTCGGCGTCGGGTCCGATTCGAACTCGAACGCCTCGGAAGTCGAGCCGTCGGCTTCGGTTTCGAACGCCGGTCCCGTCGACTCCCGGTCGCCCTCCGTCGTCGGGTCGTTGGCGTCCGGTGACACCGCGGGAATGTCGACGTCTTCGAGCGCCGACCGGACGACTGCACGCTTGTCGATGCCCTCGAC
>JBMCDV010000093.1:0-6203 GCA_048618255.1 Natronomonas sp.
CTCCTACACCGTCCACGAGGTCAACCACACCGTCGAGTTCAAGGCGCTCAACGAAGTGACCGACGTGGACGTGCCCGGTACGGTCGTCGACTGGCTGGAGGCGAAGGTACAGGGCGTCGAGGTGACCGCATGAGCTACACCGCCTCGGTCGTCGGCGGCAGTGGCTTCACCGGCGGCGAACTCCTCCGTCTCCTCGACGGTCACCCGGAATTCGAAGTGACACAGGCCACCTCTCGAAGCTACGAGAACAAGACGGTCGGCTCGGTCCACCCGAACCTCCGGGGGATGAACCTCCGGTTCTCCAGCCCCGAGGAACTCGACTCCGTCGACGTGCTCTTCGCGTGTACGCCTCACGGCGTCACGATGGACCACATCGACGCCTTTCGTGAGGCAGCCGACACCGTCGTCGACTTGAGCGCGGATTTCCGACTGAACCGCGAGGAACAGTACGACGAGTGGTACGACGGCCACGACCGCCCCGAGTTGCTGGCGGAATCCGAATACGCGCTGCCGGAACTCAACCGCGAGAACCTCGCCGGCGCGGACCTCATCGCGTCGGGCGGCTGTAACGCGACGGCCGCCATCCTCGGCCTCAAGCCGCTGTTCGACGCCGACATCCTCTCGGGCGACGAGCAGGTCGTCGTCGACGTGAAGGTCGGCTCCTCGGAGGGCGGCGCCGGCGGCGGGGAGGCCTCCTCACATGCCGAACGCTCCGGCGTCGTCCGGCCGTACGCCCCCACGGGCCACCGACACGAGGCTGAAATCGAGGAGTACCTCGGCACGCAGGTCTCCTTCACCGCCCACGCGGTCGACATGACTCGCGGGGCCTCCGCGACCTGTCACGTCTACCCCGACGGGCCGGTCTCGAAGGGCGACCTCTGGCAGGCCTACCGTGGCAGCTACGAGGACGAACCGTTCGTCCGACTGGTCGCCGGCGGCTCCGGGGTGTACCGCTACCCCGAACCGAAGGCGGTCGCGGGCTCGAACTTCGCGGAGGTCGGCTTCGAGGTCGACCCCCGCAACAAACGCCTCGTCGTCTTCTCGGCCATCGACAACATGATGAAGGGGTCGGCGGGACAGGCCGTCCACGCGGCCAACATCGCCCTCGGACTCGAGGAGACGGCCGGACTGGAGTTCACCGGGTTCCACCCCGTGGGCGCACCATGACGGTCGTCGTCAAAATCGGCGGCGCCCGCGCCGTCGAACCGGAGGGCGCCCTCGCCGACATCGCGGCCGTCCGCGACGAAGGGACCGACGTGGCGGTCGTCCACGGCGGGTCGACCGCCGTCGACGACGCCCTCGAAAAAATGGGAATCGAACCCGAATACGTGGAGACGCCAAGCGGCGTCGTCGGCCGCTTCACCGACGAGGAGACGATGGACGTGTTCAAGATGGCGATGTCGGGCCTCGTCAACACCGACCTCGTCACCGGCCTGCAGAACCACGGCGTCGACGCGGTCGGGCTCTCCGGCGTCGACGGGAAACTGCTGTACGGGTCCCGGAAGGACGCCGTCCGCGTCGTCGAGGACGGTAAGAAGAAGATTCGCCGCGGCGACCACTCCGGGAAAATCGAGGAGGTCAACGGCGACCTGCTCTCGACGCTCCTCGATGACGGCTACACGCCGGTCGCCTCGCCGCCGATGTTGGCCGACGACGGCGTTGCAGTGAACACCGACGCCGACCGTGCGTCGGCGGCGACCGCGGCCGAACTCGGCGGGACGCTCGTCTCGCTGACCGACGTGGAGGGCGTGTACCGCGACCCCGAGGACGCCTCGACGCTCATCGAGTCCGTCGAGACGCCCGAACAGTACGAGGAACTGAAAGCCGCCGCCGAGGGGTTCATGGGCCGGAAGGTCATGGCGGCGACGGAGGCCCTGGAGGGCGGCGCCAGCGAAGTCGTCGTCGCCAGCGCCAACGCCGAGAACCCCATCCAGTCGGCGCTTTCGGGCGGCGGGACACACGTCTATCCGAGCGCGCTGGAATGACACCTGATTAGAACTATGAGCGGATTCGTCTTCTCCGAGAAACCCATCGAAATCGACCGTGGCGAGGGGGTCTCCCTCTACGACACGAACGGAACCGAGTACCTGGACTTCGGCGCGAGCTACGCCTGTGCGCCGGTCGGTCACTGCCACCCCGACGTCGTCGAGGCGACGACCGACCAGATACGGCGGCTCATGTACGTACAGGCCTCCTACCCCAACGCCCCGCGGACGGCGCTGTACGAGCAGTTGGCCGACGTGGCGCCGGGTGACATCGACAAGGTGTGGCTCTGTAACTCCGGGACCGAGGCCAACGAGGCCGCGCTGAAGTTCTCCCGACACGCCACCGGACGCTCGAAGGTCGTCGCGACGATGCAGGGCTTCCACGGCCGGACGATGGGCTCGCTCGCCGCGACGTGGAAAGACGAGTACAAAGACGGGTTCGGCCCGCTGGCCGGCGACTTCGAGTTCGTCCCCTACGGGGACGGCGGGGCGATGGCCTCGGCCATCGACGAAGCGACCGCGGCGGTCATCGTCGAACCGCTGCAGGGCGAAGGCGGCATCAACCCCGCTTCGACGGAGTACCTCCAGTCGATTCGAGAGGAAACCGAGGCGGCCGGCGCGGCGATGATTCTCGACGAGATTCAGACCGGCCTCGGACGAACCGGCGCGATGTGGGCCGCCGACGACCACGGCGTCGTCCCCGACGTGGTGACGACGGCGAAGGGACTCGGCAGCGGGCTCCCCATCGGCGCGACGCTCGTCCGCGAGTGGATCGCCGAGGACTGCGGCAACCACGGGTCGACGTTCTCCGGCGGCCCGGTGGTGTCGGCGGCAGCGGGTGCCACTCTCGATATCCTCGAACGCGAGAACATTCCCGCCCACGCCGCCGAAATCGGCGCGTACCTCACCGACGAACTCGAAGCCGCAATCGGCGAGGAGGTCCGAGAGGTCCGCGGCAACGGCCTGATGGTCGGCGTCGAGGTGAAACGGGGGGCCAACCCAATCCTGCGTGACCTCGCGTTGGACCACAGCATCCTCGCGCTGCCGGCCGGGCGCAGCGTCGTTCGCCTCCTGCCGCCGCTGACCATCGAGCGCGAACACGCCGACCGGGTGGTCGAGGCGCTGGAGGACATCATCGCATGAGCGACGCCATCGCCGCCGACGAGGAGGCACGCGACCTGCTGGAGACGCTCGTCTCCATCCCCTCGCCGACGCCCGAGGAAGCGGCGTGTGCCGAAGCGCTGGCGGCGCTCTTCGAAGACCACGGCCGGGACGTGTTCATCGACGAGGTCGGCAACGTCCGCGCGCCGGCCGACGATTCGGTGCTGTACACCTCCCACATCGACACGGTGCCGGGCGACATCCCGGTCCGCATCGAGGACGGCGAGAACGGCCCCGAGTTGTGGGGTCGCGGCTCCGTCGACGCCAAGGGGCCACTGGTGGCGCTTGCGGTCGCCGCCGTCCGGAGTGGCGTCTCCTTCGTCGGCGTCGTCGGCGAAGAGGTCGACTCCCGCGGCGCTCGCCACCTCATCGCCGACCGCGAGGCACCCGAGGCGGTCGTCAACGGCGAACCCTCCGGCTGGGACGGCATCACGCTCGGCTACCGCGGCATCCTGCAGGGCACCTACGTCGCCACCTCCGAGTCGGGCCACACCTCCCGCCCGGAGAACAACGCGATTCAGGACGCCATCGCGTGGTGGTCGGCCGTCGAGGACACCTTCGGCGGCGACGAGTACGACCCCGTCTTCGAGCGCGTGACCGCCAAACCCGTACACATCGACGGTGGCACTAGCGAGGACGGACTCGCCGTCGAGACGACGCTGGACGCACAACTGCGCGTCCCGCCGTCGTACTCGACCGACGAGGTGCGAGAGCTGGCCGACGCCGAGTTGGGCGCCGGAACCGTCAACTGGAAGGACGCGGTCGAACCGACGATGCAGAGCCCCCGAACCGAGGTCGGGCGGGCGTTCCGCGTCGCTATCCGCGACGCCGGTGGGGACCCCCGCCTGCTCCGGAAGACCGGCACCGCCGACATGAACATCTTCGCCGGGGGGTGGGACTGTCCGATGGCGACGTACGGTCCCGGCGACTCGGACCTCGACCACGCGCCCGACGAACACCTCGAGTTACGCGAACTCGACCGTGCGACGGCCGTACTGGAAGCCGTCGCGGAGGACTTGCAATGAACTTCCTGAACATCGACGACCTCACGCGCGAGGAGATAGACGACGTGTTGACGCGGGCGACCGACCTCAAGGAGCGGACCGCCCGCGGGAAAACCGCCGACGCCATGGACGGCCGGACGCTCGGCATGATATTCGAGAAGCCATCGACGCGGACACGGGTGTCCTTCGAGACCGGCGCGACGCAGTTGGGCGGTCACGCCATCTTCCTCGGCCCCGACGACATCCACCTGGGCCACGGCGAACCCGTCAAGGACACCGCCCGTGCGCTGTCGCGGTACGTCGACGTCATCATGGCTCGTGTCTTCGACCACGTCGACGTGGTCGAGTTGGGCGAGTACGCCGAGGTGCCCGTCGTCAACGGCCTCACCGACGACGCCCACCCCTGTCAGACGCTGGCGGATTTGCTGACGATTCGAGAGCGCTTCGACGGCTTCGACGCCCGAGTCGCGTGGGTCGGCGACGGCAACAACGTCTGTCAGTCGTTCGTGTTGGGGGCGGCCATCGTCGGCCTCGATTTGGTCGTCGCCACGCCCGAGGGCTACGGCGTCGACGACGCCGTGTTGGACCGCGCTGAGGAACTCGGCAGCGCTCCCGACCTCGTCGACGACCCCGAAGCGGCCGTCGACGGCGCCGACATCGTCTACACCGACGTGTGGGTGAGCATGGGCGAGGAGTCCGAGCGCGCCGAGAAACTCGAAGCGTTCTCGCGTGCGGGCTTCCAGGTCAACGACGACCTACTGGAGGACCAGCGGGTCATGCACTGTCTGCCCGCCCACCGCGGCGAGGAGATAACCGACGCCGTCATGGAGAGCGACCGGGCCATCGTCTGGGACCAGGCCGAGAACCGCCTCCACGCCCAGAAGGGACTGTTGACGTACCTCTTGGACTGAAGGCGGTCGAAAAGCGGGTTACCGTCAGGTATCGGGTGGCTTTATCGCCCAGCGTTCCCCATCCGTGGACATGGACCCCGACCCGGACCCCTCACGATTCCGCGATTTGATGCTCGATTCCGAGCCGGGCTTCGAGGAGGTGCTCCGGTGTGTCTTCGGCGTACAGGACCACGAGGCGCGACTGTATCTGGAACTGCTCGACGCCCCAGACAGCACGGTTGCGGAACTGGCCGACTCCGTCGACCGCGACCGCAGCAACGTCAATCGCGGGCTGTCGACGCTCATGGAGAAGGACCTCGCCGACCGCCGCCGCCGACTGCTCGATTCGGGCGGCCACGTCTACCAGTACCGGGCGACTCCACCCGAGGAGGCACGGGAGTTGATGCACCGAACGCTCGACGAGTGGGCTGCGTACGTCCACGACCGAATCGACGACTTCCCCAACGGGGATTAGTCGATGAGTCCGTAGCCGCGTTTGAACAGGTACACGTCGAGGGCGACGACGCCCGCTGTCAGCCCGCTCAACACGCCGAGCGACAGTATCGGGTCGACTTCTTGGAAGCCGAGGAAGCCGTAGCGGACGCCGTTGACCATGTACACCATCGGATTCAGTAGCGACAGCGTCCTGTACAGCGGCGGCAAGATGTCCAGCGAGTAAAACACGGCGCCGAAGAACACCAGCGGACGCAGGATGAACTGGTTCATCACCGTCAGGTGGTCGAAGTCCTCGGCGAGGAGTCCGCCGACGACGCCCAAGGCGGCGAACAGCGTCGGGATGACGAGCATGAACGCCGCCAGGAACAGGGGCTCTTCGAGCGGCACCGGGGTGAACAGCAGGCCGATGGCGACGATGATGACGCCGACGACCAGCCCTCGCAGCGCGGCGGCGAGGATGTACGCCAACACCATCGACGAGTACGACAGCGGCGAGGTGAGCGTCTCGTGAATGTACTCGTTCCACCTGCCGTGGAAGATGGAGAACGAGGAGTTCTCGAAGGCGTTGGAGATAGCCCCCAACACGACCAGTCCGGGCAGAATGAACACGATGTAATCGAAGCCGGCGATGTCGTCGATGCGCTGGCCCAACACGACGCCGAAGACGGCGAAGTACAGCACGTTCGTGATGGCCGGCGGGAGGAACG
>JBMCDV010000094.1:0-6068 GCA_048618255.1 Natronomonas sp.
CGGCAGTTCTCGCTGCGAACGAACTACGAGACGCTCGACGACGACGAACGACAGGCCGAGCCGATTCAGTTCCGCCAGTCCGTCGAACCGCGCCGTGACGTCTTCGGCGTCGAGGCCCGTGACACGAACGTCTCGGCGGGCGGAGAGAGCCGCGTCGTCCTCGCGGTGACGAACCAGCGAAACGAGACCGTCACCGACGTGTCGGCGAAGCTGTTCGCTTCCTCGCCGCTGTCGACGAGCGACGACGAGGCGTACATCGACGAACTCGAACCCGACGAGACGGTCGAGGTGCCGTTCCGCGTGTCGGCGTCCGGGTCGGCGATGCAGAAAGAGTACCCGGTCTCCGTCGACTTCCAGTACGTCGATGCGTCCGGTGAGACGCGGCTCTCGGAGAGCTATCGCGTGCCGGTCTCGGTCCAGGAGTCGGGCGGTGGGCTGTTCGGGTCGGTCGCACCCGCGAGCGCAGTCGGGTTCGCCCCGCTTCTGCTCGTCCCGCTCGCACCGCTGGCACTGCGGCTCCGTCGGCGACGATAGATGGCGGTCGATTACCAGCCGTACATCGACCGCATCGACCACTACATCACCGAGCGGCCGGGGACGGTCATCGTCGCGTTCCTGCTGGTCACGGGACTGTTCGTCGTCGGTCTCGGCGGCGTCTCGACGAGTGCCGGCACCCAGCAGTTCGCCGAGAGCACGCCCGCACAGGAAGCGTTAGACGAGGTCAACCAGAAGTTCTCGCCGGCGTTCGGCGCCGACAGCGGCAGCACCCAGCTGATACAGGACAGCGAGAACGTCCTCTCGCGGGATGCGATGCTCCGAATGTTGGAGGTCCAAGAGCAGATGGCCGACCGGCCGGGGTTGCGCGTCTCGAGTACCTCGAGCGCCGCCGGTATCGTCGCCCAGCAACTCGACCCACAAGCCGAGACGCCGGACCAACAACAGCAGGCCATCGAACGGGCGACCGACACCGAGATACAGCGTGCGGTCCAGCGCGCCGACGAGACGAACCCGCGTTTCTCCGAACTCCTGTCCAGCGATTACAACAGCCAGTCGGCGTCCGCGTCGGCGACCATCGGCGTCGTGAACCACGACATCCCGTCGGGGCTCTCGAGCAGCGCAGGGCAGGGCGGCTCGAGCCCGTTGACGCCCATCCAGCAGGAAGCCAGGGGGATATCGGACGCCGTCGGGGGCGACATCACCGTCTTCGGCGCCGGCATCACCGCCGCGGAGTTCGGTGCCGTCATCGGCGACACCCTCGCACTCGTCATCCCGGCCGCCGTGTTGCTCATCACGCTGTTCCTGTTCGTCGCCTACCGCGACCTCGCCGACCTGTTTCTGGGCGTGGTTTCGCTGCTCATCGCCTTGGTCTGGACGTTCGGGTTCATGGGGCTCGTCGGCATCCCGTTCAGCCAGATACTGATATCGGTGCCGCCGCTGTTGTTGGCGGTCGGTATCGACTTCGGCATCCACGCGGTGAACCGCTATCGCGAAGAGCAGGTCAAGGGGTTCGGCATCGTCGAGTCGATGTCGACGACGACCGACCAGGTGTTGGTCGCCTTCTTCATCGTGACGGGAACGACCGTCATCGGATTCCTGGCGAACCTCACGAGCGACCTCCCGCCGATCCGGGAGTTCGGCATCGTCGCCGCGGTCGGCATCGTGTTCACCTTCCTGGTGTTCGGGATATTCCTGCCGGCGGCGAAGGTGAAACTCGACCACGCTCGACAGCAGTACCCGATTCCGACGTTCGCCACCACCCCGCTCGGCTCGAAAGGGACGATACTCGGCGGATTCCAGTCCATCGGCGTCAAAATCGCGCGAATCGCTCCGATTGCCTTCTTCGTCGCGCTGTTGCTCGTCAGCGGCGTGGCCGCTGGCTACGCGACCGGCATCGACACCACCTTCGAGGACGAGGACTTCCTCCCGCCGGAGAACCCACCGGGATACTACGACTACGTCCCCGAACCCCTCGCGCCGGGGGAGTACACCGTCACGGCGACTGTCAACTTCCTCGAAGAGAACTTCGAATCCGGACAGACCGACACGGTGACAGTGTACGTCGAGGGGCCGATGGAACAGCCAGCGGCATTAGAATCGATGCGCCGTGCCGGTGAGGACCCACCGGACGCCTTCGTCCGGGACGGACGGTACGCCTCGGAGACGAGCATCATCACGGTCATCGACGACCACGCCGAGCGCGACCCCGAGTTCCGGCGTCTCGTCGACCGCAACGATATCGACGACGACGGGATTCCCGACCGGAATCTCGGGGACGTGTACGACTACCTGTACGACTCTCCGGCGGGGGGACAGGCCGCCGAGTACATGACAGAAGACCGTCGGAGCGCCCGAATCGTCTACTCGGTGAAATCCGACGCCACTCAACAGGAGATTACGGAGGACGGCCAAGCCATCGCCGACCGCCAGCGCTTCGAGGCGACGGCGACGGGCAACACCGTCGTCTTCCAGGCCGTCTCCGACATCATCCTCCAGTCGGCTGTCGTGAGCCTCGCCGTCGCGTTGGGTGGAACCGCCGTCTTCCTCGTGTTCATCTACTGGCTGTTACTCGGGCGGGCCTCACTCGGGGTAGCGAACATCGCCCCCATCGTCGTGACCGTCGCGATGGTCGCCGGGTCGATGCGGCTGTTCGGCCTGTCGTTCAACGCCTTCACCGCGACCATCCTCGCGATTACCATCGGTCTCGGCATCGACTACTCCGTCCACATCGTCCACCGCTTCGCCGACGAGTACGAGAAACGCGACCGCGGCGTCTACGAGGCACTCGAAAAGACCGTCCGCGGTACCGGCGGGGCGCTGACCGGGAGCATGCTCACGACGGTGTTCGGCATCGGCGTGCTCGTGTTGTCCATCTTCCCCGCCATCGGCCAGTTCGGTATCCTCACCGGAATGTCGGTGTTTTACTCGTATCTCGCCTCGCTGTTCGTGTTGCCGTCGGTGCTCGTCATCTGGGCGCGGGTGTTCGACGACGCCTCGCTGTGAGGCGACGACGCCTCGACGTGAAGAAAACACTTTGCGTGCTGTCTTCGTAGGAGGGGAGTACGTGGCATCTATCTCCGAGTGGCTCGCCGGCGAAGCAAGCAGCCACATCCTGTATTCGCCCCCACTGGGCGGCGTGACGGCGTTCAGCAACGGCGTCAGCGACGCCCGAGCCGGCGAGACGCTTCTCGTCTCTGCGACACACGGCGAGGACACGATGCCGGCCGAGGCGACGGCGTCGCTGTCGTCGGTGCTCTACTGTACGCCGGCGAGTGACGACGTGAGCACGCCGGGCGACCTGACGGGGATTTCGATGCCCGTCTCGGAGTTCCTGAAGCGCTCGTCGTCCCCGGCCATCTTCATCGACTCGGTGACGACGCTGTTGTACTACGCCGAGGACGCCTCCGTCTTTCGGTTTCTAAGCGTGCTGACGGCCCACATCCGCCGCAACGACGGCCTCGGCGTGTTCGCGATGACGCCCGACGCACACCACGAACAGACCGTCAGAACGTTCGAACAGTTGTTCGACGGCCGCATCGAACTCCACGCCGACGGCGAGCGCGCCCGGGTCGACGCACCGGGCGCCCCCGAGGGCTGGCAGCCGCGTTAGAGCCCGCCGCGAATCCGCTCGAACTGCTCGGGGTCGTGGCCGTAGATGACGCGGGCGTCGTAGCGCCGTTCGAGGTCTTTCAGGAACGCACGGCTCTCCTCGTAGGCACGCGAGTCGTACAGCAGGCTGGCGCCCATCGAGCGGTTTTCCTCGTAGTTCGGTGCGAGAAACGCTTCGTCACCGGCGACGAGGACGTTCTCACGGCTTTCGCGTTCGAACAGCGCACCGACGAGTCCGGGAGTGTGTCCCGGCAGGTGGAGTAATTCGACGCCGTCGAAGGATTGGTATCGCGGCTGGTCGACGACCTGCCAGTTCAACTCGTGGTCGAAGTCGGAGGCGAGGTAGGCGTTCCCACCAGCCGTCGATTTTGCGGATAGGTAGGCGTGTTCGAGTTCCCGGCGGTGGACGTAGATCGGCACGTCCGTCCCGTCGAAGTGGTACAGGCCCCCGGCGTGGTCGAGATGCAGGTGTGATTGAATCACACAGTCGATGTCCTCGACTGAGTACCCGACATCGCCAAGGGCGGTTTCGAGGTCGCGGTCGGCGGCGTCCAGGTGGGCAAAGGCCTCGTACAGCGGGGCGGGCCAGTAGCCGTCGGCCGCCTCGGGATGGGAGCCGGTGTCCCACAGTATCGTCGCCTCGGGATGGTCGACGACGAGGTTCCAGACGGCGAACTCGGTGTACTGGAGGTCGGGGTTGCGGTCGCTGTGTACCGCGGCGACCTCGCCGTCCAGTGCGAAGTTCAAATCGGCGTGGATGCGGCCGCGGTCGAGGACGTGGATGTCCATACGTCCGTTAGGGGCGCCTCCTCAAAGAGCCTTGTCGCGTCGCTACCACTGGGCCTGCCCGTAGATGAGGTTGCGCTGAATTTCGTTTGCGCCCTCGTAGATGACGGGAATCCGGACGTCGCGGTACACCCGCGAGATGCGGTTCTCGACCAGCACCGACCGGCCGCCGTGGAGTTGCATCCCGCGTTCGGCACACATGTTCGCCGTCTCGGTGGATTTCACCTTCGCCATCGCGGCCCACAGGCCGGCGTTGTCCTTCTCCGCAACGCGGTCGGCGGCCTGCCAGTTGAGCGTCCGGGCGGCGTTGAACTCCGTCAGCATGTCCGCGAGGATGTGTTGGACCTTCTGGAACTCGCTGACGTTGCGGTCGAAGGCCGTCCGGCCGTGGACGAAGTCGGCGGTTTCTTCGATGGCCGCCGCGGCCAGACCGAGGCCGTGCCCGCCGACGACGACGCGACCGTAGTTGAAGAACTCCGCGAGCATGTAGAACCCGGTCCCCTCGACGCCGATGACGTTCTCCTCGGGGATGCGCGCGTCGTTGAACTCGATGTGGGCTTGCTTGGAGGCGCGGAACCCCATCTTTTCGGGGATGTGTTCGGCGTCGTAGCCGTCGGTGTCGGTGGGGACGATGAAAAGCGAAAAGTTGCCGTAGCGGTCGTCGGGGTCGTCGCCGGTCTTCGCGTAGACAGTCACCCAGTCGGCTTCGACGCCGTTGCCGACCCAGTACTTCTCGCCGTTCAGCACCCACTCGTCGCCGTCCTTTTCGGCGGTGGTCTCCATTCCCGCGAGGTCCGAACCGGTTTCGGGTTCCGAAACGGCCAGTCCCGAAAGCCAGTCGTTCTCGGCGACGGGTCGGAGGTATGTCTCCTTCTGTTCATCGGTGCCGTACTCCTCGGTGATTTTCGTCCCGAAACTCGCCAACTGCAGCGTTAGCGCGATACCGGCGTCCGCGCGATAGAACTCCTCGGCGATGGCGAGTATCTCGTGGATGTCGAAGCCACGACCGCCGTATTCCTCGCCGATGTCCTGTGCGACGAGTCCGGCGTCCATCCCGGCCTCCAGTACCTCCCAGGGGTACTCACCGGTCTCGTAGTAGTCGGCCGCGTTCGGCTCGATGTACTCGGCGGCGAACTCCCGGGCCTCCTGTTTGACCGCTCGGGCGTGCTCCGGAACGACGGTTTCGTCTAACAGTTCCATACTACCTACATAGTAGGTCTTCCAGCGTTAAATATAGAGCGCCGTCTATTGCCTGCCGGAAAGAAAATTGGGGAAAGAGTTTCCGGTACTAGTCGTCATCCGGGGCGGCTTCCTCGGGGACGCTCCCCTCGACGAGCGACCCGTCGGTGTAGCGTTCGCGGATGTCCTTCTTCGAGAACTTGCCCGTGGCGGTTTTGGGCACCTCGTCGATGTACTCGATGGCGTCCGGCAGCCACCACTTGGGGTAATCCTCCCGCAGGAGGTCCATTATCTCGTCGTCGAGGGTGCTCTTGTCGGCGCTCTCGGCGGCGACGACGAAGGCGACCGGTCGCTCCTGCCACTTCTCGTGGGGGACGCCGACGACGGCGGCTTCGGCCACGTCGTCGTGGGCCATGATGGCGTTCTCCAACTCGACGGAGGAAATCCACTCCCCGCCGGATTTGATGACGTCCTTCGCCCGGTCGACGATTTGGATG
>JBMCDV010000095.1:0-5984 GCA_048618255.1 Natronomonas sp.
ACTTCTGTAACATCAACGAGTTCGAGATGTCCGACGGCAACTACCGCCGGATGCAGGAGGAGGGCTTCGAACTCAAGGAAGACCACATGTCCGCCGTCGAGGGCTCACACGACATCTTAGAGGAGATGGGCGACCACGAGAAGGTGTACTTCTGTACGAGCGTCTTCAAGGACGCCGCCCAGCACCGCTCGCGGTTGAAGCGGATGGCCCGGAACATCCGCCGGGAGTTCGACGAAATCACCGACGACGGCACCATCGTCTACGGGAAGACGTGGGTGACCGAGCGCCGTCTGGAGGTGTTGGGCGTTCCGGAGCAGTTCTACACCGTCAAATCCGACCACGTCGAGTTGGCGTGGTGGCTCCTGGAGGAGATGGTCGAGGACGGCGACGTCGAGAAGGGCGAGATCGTCGAGCAGTACCCGACATACGACGGAACCGTCGTCGAGCGGACGCCGCTGGCGTAGCATCGGCGCGAGCGAAGCGAGCGCCGTTAACCGACGGCGAGGCCGAAGGCCGAGTCGTCGGCTTTTTCATCAACGTTTTTCGAGGAGCGGTTCGCGCTTCGCGCGAACCCGACGCTGAAAAAGGTTGGATGGCACTGTCGTCGAGCGGACGCCGCTGGCGTAACGCCGTTCGCACGCGGTTGTTCTTACAGCGGTTCCGAGGGATAGACGGTCACGTCGGAGCCTTGGGCGAACACCTCGTGTATCGGGTCGGCGTCGTCGAGGAACGCCCACTGCTCGCCGTACAGCGTTCCGAAGTCGATGTCGACGGTCAGCGATTCGATGTCGTAGACGGCCCACCGCGGGTGGTCGACGCGATACCGACGCGTCCGTCCCAGTCTGTCCGTCCCGAATCCCCACGAGTGCTCCTTGAAGAAGTGTTCGGGGCTGTCCTCGGGCGGGACGTGCGTGGAGTGACTATCGGCGGTCACGCGGAGTTCGTGTGTCTGCTCGCCGTGGTCCACCCGGAGGCCGAAGGACAGTTCTTCGGCCGTCAGTCGCTGCTCGGAGACCATCGGTGCTCGGACGTACGGTTCGCCGTACAGCGCTCGGGCAATCCACGCGACGGCCCGCTTGGGGACGAACTCTCTGAGAAAGACGACGCCGCGGTCGTCCCCGCGGCGGACGTAAAACCGGAGGTTGACTTCGGGGAAGGCGCGATATCCCGGCCACGGGACGCCCCAGACACGCGTGTCGGTGAAATCGAAGGCGACGAGGCTGACGAAACTCCGGCCCCCGGAGCGCTCCAGTTCGACGCCGTCGGGGCAGTGTGGTTCCAGCAGCTCCGGCGGCACCTCGTAGGTGAGGTTCAGGAGGTTCTTCCAGTGCGCAGAGAGGAACGGGCGGGGCATCTACGGACGGTTACGGCGAGGCGGTACAAAGGCGTTGGAGTGTGGGTGAAAGCCAGTAGACATTTCTTCGCCCTCGGAGTACGGCCCCCATGGGAAGCGACAGTCCGCCGCTGCTCGGATTGCTCGGCATCGGCGACGACAACCGCGTGCCGGCCCGCGTCGACCTCGAAGACGACCTGAATCTGAAGGCGGCCGTCGACCGACTGGAAATCGGCGGCGTGCTGTTGTTCGCACAGCTGATTCTCCTCGGCGTGTTCACGAACCTCGCCCCGACGGCGCAGGTCGGCATCGCCGGTATCGTCGTGATTCTCGTCGACGTGGTCGACAGGAAACTCGTGAGCCGGTTCATCGAGTAGGTTGGCGTTCCGCGCCCAACGCGAGAAAGGCGCCGACGGCGACCAACACGCTCCCCGCGGCCAACCCCTCCGACGGCCGGCCCGTGGCGGTCAGGACACCGAACGCCGCCAGTCCGCCGCCGAGACAGCAGACGACGGCGATACTTCGGGTTCGACGCTGAAGCGGGCCGCCACGGTGTCTGCGGTAGTCGACCGCCCCGAGTCCGACGAGAACGGCCGACAGCGCCCCCACGAGTAGGCCGTCCGTGGCACCGTAGATGAGGAGAGCAGCGGCGCCGAGGAGGCCGACGGCGAGCGTCGCGTCGGGGGAGAGGGGGTTGACCGACTCGCCGAACCGGACGTGATACAGCGACGGGGGGACGGCGACGACCGAAGCGACGAACGCGCCGAAAGCGAGTTTGCCCGACACGAGGCCGTAGAGGAAGACGAGGGCGCCGCCCAGAAGGCCTGCGGCGAGGACGGGGTCCGGAAGGAACACGTCTTCGGGTGTCTCCGAGCGAACGATGCCGAAGGCGACGAACGGGTACAGGAGGAGGACGCTGCCGAGTATCGTCGCGAGGTGGTCGGTCGAGACGAGAAATCCGAACAGGGCGAACGCCGACGAGAGGACGATGCCGACGAGGGGTGCGGCTTCGGGGACCGGGCGACTCATCGGCCCTCCGTAGGCGTTCCCTCGGCAAAGCGCTGGCGTTCGGCGAGGGCCTCACGACCCACAAGCGTTTAATCGACGCCCGAACTACGCTTCTGTATGCCGGACTGCCCACTCGCGGACGACTGCCCCAGTTTCTCGGAGCGAATCGAGGGGATGGGGTGTCAACACTACGGCGACCGCGGCGGCGCCGAGTGGTGTTCTCACTACAATCAGCCGATTCGAGACCTGAAGCAACAGCCCGTCAAGATGGGTGAGGAGGTCGTCGTCGACGTCGAAGACATCCACGAGTCGGGTGCGGGCGTCGGTCGCACGGAAGACGGATTCATCGTCATGGTCGACGGCGTGTTGCCGGAGGCCCGAGCGAGAGTGAAGATAACCGAAGTGCGGTCGAACCACGCTCGCGCCGACGAACTCGAACGGCTCCCGATGGAGGGTGAAGACGAAAACGAAGACGGGGACGAAGGCGACGAAGCGAGCGCCGACACCGAATCGGAGGCCGACGCCGACGAGGAGAAGAGCCAACGCAAGAAGGCACTCGACCGCGAGCGGCTGGGCAGCCGCGAGAACTTCTGGGGCAAGTGACCCTTCCCGACGTCGACGAACTGCTGGAAACTGCGGGGTTCGACGAGGAAACGGGCGTTCTGACGCGCCGACAGGCCGAGGTGCTGGCGCTCCGCGAGCGGGACATTCCGCAGGCCGACATCGCCGAGGCCCTCGGCACCTCGCGAGCGAACGTCTCCAGCGTCGAATCGAGCGCCCGCGACAACATCGAGAAAGCCCGTGAGACGGTCGCCTTCGCCGAGGCGCTGACGGCGCCCGTTCAGTTGACCGTCGAGGCGGGTACCGACCTGTACGACGTGCCGAATCGGGTGTATTCGGCCTGTGACGAGGCGGGCGTGAAAGTCACCCGCACGGCACCGGAGTTGATGAAACTGGTCGGCGACGCCGCCGGCGACGCCGTCCACGGCCGGGAGGTTCGACGCGACATCACCGTCAGCGTGACCAGCGACGGCACCGTCCGCGTTCGGGAGTGAATCGCCGGATACGTCCGGGAAACCGCAGGCGACGACGGAGTTATAAGTCGACGGCAGCCGACCGTTCGGTATGGATTTGGGAATCGACGGCAACGCGGCAGTGGTAACGGCCGGAACTGCAGGTCTCGGGCTCGCGAGCGCGGAGGCGCTCGCCCGCGAAGGATGTGACGTCGCGGTGTGTGGCCGCGACGAGGACCGCCTCTCGCGGGCGGAGGCCCACCTCGAGGCCATCGACGGCGGGGACGTTCTTGCCGTTCAGGCCGACATCACCGACGAGAGCGAAATCGAGGGGTTCGTCGGAAGCGCAATCGGCGAGTTCGGCCGGCTGGACCACGTCGTCACGAGCGCTGGGGGGCCGCCGTCGGGGCCGTTTCTCGAAACGAGCGACGAGGACTGGCAACGGGCCCACGACCTCCTCGTGATGAGCGTCGTCCGGACGGTTCGGGCGGCACATCCGACCATCGCCGAAGACGGCGGCGGCACCATCGTCAACATCACCTCCCGGTCGGTTCGAGAGGTCATCGACGACCTCGTGTTGTCGAACTCGGTTCGTCGGGCGGTCATCGGGTTGATGAAGACGCTCTCCTACGAGTTCGCCCCCGATGTGCGGGCGAACGCAGTGTTGCCGGGCGCCCACGAGACGGGCCGTATCGAGGAGCTGGTCGAACAGGGCGTCGACCGCGGCGATTTCGAGGACTACGAGGCGGGCCTCGAGCAGTGGTCGGAGGAGATTCCGCTCGAACGAGTCGGCGAACCGCGCGAACTCGGTGAGACGGTCGCGTGGCTCTCCAGTGAGCGCTCGTCGTACGTAAACGGTGCGGCGGTGCCGGTCGACGGCGGGTCGACCAGAAGCGTCTGACTCAGGACCGGGCGATGAACACGTCGTAGTCGGTTCCGCCGGCGACCGCTCCGCCGACGCTGGAAACGGGTTGGACGACTCGGCCGGCGTTGTCGCTACCGACGAAGACGACGTCGGCGTCGACATCCCGGGCGACTTCGCGTATCTCGGTCGCGATGCGGCCCTTGCCGGCGTAGGCGTCGACGCTTTCGGCGCGGAATTCGGCGTCCGTACTGATGTTCTCGACCCGCTTTCGGAGCCGTTGGGCCGCCTCTCCGGGGTCGTAGCCGTCGTCGTCGCCGAGGCCATATTCGGCGGCGAGGTCCTCGTCGGTCGGGAGGACGCTCACGACGACGAGTCGTTCGTGGGTCGAGTCAGCGAACTCGGCCGCCCGGAGCAGTGCCGTCTCAGAGATGTCGGTGCCATCGAACGCGACGAGATAGGTCATATCGGTCGGTCGTCGCGCTGGCAAAATAAGTCTCGGTCGTCGGCGACGGTTGCAGTATCGCTCACCAGGTCTCGATTCGGTCCTCGCGGATGTCCTCAAGACAGCCCTGACAGTCCCGGTGGTCGGCCTCATAGCAGGCGGGCCGACCTTCATCGTCCAGAGAGACGGCACGCTTCTCGGCGTATCGCCGACAGACGAGCTTTGCACGCCCCTCCTCGTCGGTCGGCAGGTCGGCGAGCGTGGCCGCTTTCGCGTCGGTGTAGGCGCGTTTGGCCTCCTCGTACTGCTTGCCCGCCGAGTGCAGTTTCGTCTGCAGGAGCCGCTTGAGGCGACGACGGTTGCTCACACAGCCACGTAGCGGTCGGACTCACAAAGAGGCGTCGCCCGACGCGAGCGTGGGAATCCTCTCTCGAGAAAGCGCTTAGATGCTCGAAATCACGCTGAAGAGCGGCTAAGACCACTTTCACTCTGCCACCGACGGTTTTTATACTATCGGGAACCAACCGGCGTACGTCTCCCACTGAAAACACGCGGAGACGGAACACCCATGACAGACCTGCGACAGCACGCGGTCGAGATACACGAACAGTTCTCCGAGGCGCTCGATGTGAGCGTCGACGAAATCGAAGATAGACTGGAGACGCTCGTCTCCGAATATCGCGTCCCCGTCGAGGAGGCCCGCCGCAGCGTGGTCTCGACGTATCTCGACGAGGCCGACATGGAGCGAGAGGACATCGCCTCCGGCGGCAGCGAGGCCGCCGAGGTCGCCGACATCGACGCGCCCGAGGAGTGGCTCGATTTGACCGCGAAGGTCGTCGAGCTGTGGGAACCCCGGGCGGACTCCATCGCTCAGGTCGGTCTGCTCGGCGACGAGACCGGCACCGTCAAGTTCACCAAGTGGGCCAAAAGCGACCTCCCCGAACTCGAGGAGGGGACGGTCTACCGCCTCGGCAACCTCGTCACCGACGAGTACGAGGGGCGGTTCTCGGTGAAACTCAACTCGACGACGACCATCGAGGAACTCGACGAGGACATCGAGGTCGGCGACGACTCCACGGAGGTCGAAGGCGCCCTGGTCGACATCCAATCCGGCTCCGGACTCATCAAGCGCTGCCCCGAGGAGGACTGCACGCGCGTCCTCCAGAACGGCCGTTGTTCGGAACACGGCGAGGTCGAAGGCGAGTTCGACCTCCGAATCAAGGGCGTCCTCGACGACGGAAACGAGATTTACGAGGTCATCTTCAATCAGGAGTCGACGGAAGAACTGACCGGTATCACCCTCGATGAGGCCCAGGAGATGGC
>JBMCDV010000096.1:0-5969 GCA_048618255.1 Natronomonas sp.
ACGATGACCCCTTCGAGGAGCAACGGGAGAACGCCGAGAACCCGATGGGGCGGCTGTTCTCGGAGTACGGCCGCCCCAACGCCTTCCAGGTCATTGTCGGTATCTTCGCGAGCATCTTCGCTCGCCTGCTCGATTTGCTGCCGCCAATCATGCTCGGGTTGGCCATCGATTCGGTGTTCGGCGAGCAGGCGTTCTCGCTGTGGCTCGTCCCCGAGGCGTGGACGCCGACCGACGAGTGGACGCAGTTTTGGGTCGTCATCGGCATCATCGCCGGCGCGTTCACTCTCGGAGCGGCGTTCCACTGGATACGTAACTGGGGGTTCAACTCCTTCGCACAGAACATCCAACACAGCATTCGAACCGATACCTACGACACGATGCAGCGGTTGAACATGGACTTCTTCGCCGACAAACAGACCGGCGAACTCATGTCCATCCTCTCGAACGACGTCAACCGTCTCGAGCGGTTCCTCAACGACGGTCTGAACTCGATGTTCCGGCTATCGGTGATGGTTCTGGGTATCGGCGGCGTCCTCCTGTACTACAACTGGCAGTTGGCGCTCATCGCGCTGCTTCCGGTGCCGCTCATCGCCGGCTTCACCTATCTGTTCATCCGCATCATCCAACCGAAGTACGCCCGCGTTCGCTCTTCGGTCGGGAAGGTCAACTCCCGACTGGAGAACAACCTCGGCGGAATCCAGGTCATCAAATCCGCCAACACCGAGCCCTACGAATCCGACCGCGTCGACGACGTGTCGATGGAGTACTTCGACGCCAACTGGGACGCAATCGAGACTCGCATCAAGTTCTTCCCCGGACTCCGACTGCTCGCGGGTATCGGCTTCGTCGTCACCTTCATCGTCGGTGGGCTGTGGGTGTTTACCGGCACCGCTCCCGGCCCGCTCTCCGGGGACCTCTCGGTCGGGACGTTCGTCATCTTCATCCTTTTCACCCAGCGGTTCATCTGGCCGATGGCCCAGTTCGGCCAAATAATCAACATGTACCAGCGGGCCTACGCGTCCTCCGAGCGCATCTTCGGGCTGATGGACGAACCCGACCGCCTCGAAATCGACCCCGGCGCCGAACCGCTGGCGGTCGACGACGGTCGCGTCGAGTACGACGACGTGACGTTCGGCTACGACGAGGGGGAGGCCATCATCGAGAACGTCGACTTCTCCGTCGAGGGCGGCGAGACGCTCGCCCTGGTCGGGCCCACTGGCGCCGGCAAATCGACGGTGCTGAAGCTCCTCCTCCGACTGTACGACGTCGACGAGGGGTCGATACGCATCGACGGACAGGACATCCGGAACGTGACACTCCCCTCCCTGCGACAGCACATCGGCTACGTCGGACAGAACACGTTCCTCTTCTACGGCACTGTTCGGGAGAACATCACCTACGGCACCTTCGATGCAGACGAGGAGGCCGTCGTCGAGGCCGCGAAAGCCGCCGAGGCCCACGAGTTCATCGCGAACCTCCCCGACGGCTACGACACGATGGTCGGCGAGCGCGGCGTCAAACTCTCCGGCGGCCAGCGCCAGCGCGTCTCCATCGCTCGGGCGGTCCTCAAAGACCCCGAGATTCTCGTGTTGGACGAGGCGACGAGCGACGTGGACACCGAAACCGAGATGCTCATCCAGCGGTCGCTTGACCGCCTCACTGCCGACCGCACCACCTTCGCTATCGCCCACCGCCTGTCGACTATCAAGGATGCCGACACGATCGTCGTCCTCGAGGACGGCGAAATCGTCGAACGCGGGACACACGGTGACCTGCTCGATGAGGGCGGACTCTACGCTCACCTCTGGGGCGTCCAAGCGGGCGAAATCGACGAACTGCCCGAGGAGTTCATCGAACGCGCTGCGAAACGGCAGGCCCGCACCGATGCCGACGACGACTGACGGCCGGCCATCGACGACCCGCCGGAAGCCACGTATTCAAGTCCGACGGCGCCCATCTCGGGATATGCTCCGGCTCGCGGTCGCGACCGACGCCGAAACCCTCGAACGAATCCGCGACCCGCTCGCAGAACGCGACATCGAAGCGACGTACGTCCCGACCAGCGAGCGCGCCCAGTCGCTCGCCGAACCGCTCGCCGACGAGGAGTTCGACGTCGGGTTCGTCTTCCCCTCGCGACTGATGGAGGGTGGCGTCGCCGACGCCATGCTGGACGTACCGTGGGTCAACGACCGGGAGGACATCCTGCGGAGTCGGAACAAGGCCGGCACGCTCGCTCGTCTCGACCGCGCCGACGTCCCCACACCCGAGTCGGTGTACGTCTCGAACCCCGCCGACGAGTCGGAACTCCGGGCGGCCTTCGAGCGGTTCGACCCGCCGGTCGTCGTCAAGCCGAACTCGACGACCCGCGGTGTCGGCATCGCGAAGGCCGCCGACCTCGATTCGTTCTTCGGGGTGTGCGATTACCTATCGTTGGTTCACGACTACCGCGCGACCGGCGACCGCTCCTTTCTCGTCCAGGAGTACCTCCCCGAGGCCCGTGACTATCGAGCAATGGTCGTCGGCGGCGAGTACGTCGGTGCCGTCGAGCGCCGACTGCCCGCCGCCGAACGTCGGGCGGGCCGCTGGAAACACAACGTCCATCGTGGCGCCGTCGCCGAGGGTGTCGAATTGCCGAAACGACACCGCAAGCTCGCCGAAAACGCTGCCAAGGCCCTCGACATCGACTGGCTCGGCGTCGACATTCTCGTCTCGGATGGCAGGGCAGTCGTCAACGAGACGAACGCTCGCCCGACCGTCGACGCGGCGACGAAATACGAAGCGGGCTTCTACGACCGCCTCGCGGACCTCATTCGTCGAACTGCACGTCGAGACCGCTGATTTCGAATCGGGCGCCGCCGTACTCGCTGTCGGTGACGGACACTTCCCAGCCGTGGGCCTCCGCGATTCGTTCGACGATGGCGAGTCCGAATCCGGTGCCATCGTCGTCCGAGGAGTGACCGGGTGCGAACACCGTGGCCCGTTCCTCGGGAGGGACGCCGGGGCCGCGGTCGGCGACGTACAGCGTCCCGTCGTCGAGGCCGACGGTGACGGGGCCGAGGGCGTGGTCGGCCGCGTTCTCGAGGAGGTTCGAGAGGAGTTCCGCCAGTCGGGTCCGGTCGGCCTCCACGACGGCCCCGTCGAAGCCCTCGGTTTCGACTGCAACCGGCGCCTGGCGGGCGATGTCGACGACGACATCGGACAGTTCCACCGACTGGGTGTCGTCGACGACCCGTCCCTTTCGGGCCAAAGAGAGGACGTTCTCCACGAGGTCGGACATCCGATCGAGAGCGGCTTCGGCCTCGTCGAGGTACTCGAGGTCGCCCGTCTCCCTGGCGAGTTGGGTGTTGCCACTCGCGACCGCCAGCGGATTCTTGAGGTCGTGGCTGACGACGCTCGCGAACTCCTCTAACTGCTCGTTTTTCCGTTCGAGTTCCCGCTCCCGCTGTTTGAGCTCGGAGATATCTCGGCCTTCCGGGATGAGCAGCGACACCTCGCCGTCGTCGTCGAACACCGGTTTGATGGAGAAGTCGATGATTGCGGAGCCCTCTTCCGACCGAATTTCCACTTCGTACCGGACGAACTCGCCGCCGCTGGCCCGCTCGACTGCGTCTTTCAGTCTGACGATTCGCTCCTCGTTGTCGCGCCACCAGAACGACTCCCAGAGTGGTTTCCCGACGACCTCCTCGCGGTCGACGCCGGCGAACTCCAAGGCTGCTTCGTTGGCCTCGATGAGCGTCCCGTCGGGCTCCATCAGTCCCGTGAACTGGTAGGTGTTGTCGAACACCGCCTCGAAACGGCGCTCCCGTTGCCGCCGGTCGCTGATATCGCGGCCGATACCGACCAGTCCGAGCGTCTCCGTGTCGTCGCCCTCCAGTTGGGCGCCGGTGAACTCGTAGGGGAGCCACTCGCCGCCTTTCGTCTCGAAGCGCGCCTCGACGGAGAAGCTCCGGCCGTCGGTGAACACATCGGCGATGGCCTCGGTGACCCGCTCGCGGTCGGGTGGCGCGATGAAATCGATTGGCTCCATCGCCTCGATTTCGGCGTCGCTGTAGCCGGTGACCTCGCTGAACCGGTCGTTCCATCGGAGGAACTGTCCGTCCTCGTCGAAGGCGTAGAACGCATCCGGGAGCGCAGAGAAGATGCTCCGGGTGAACGCCCGCTCCTCTCTGAGTTCGTCCTCCCGCCGTTTGAGTTCGGAGATGTCCCGGCCCTCGGGGATCAACAGCGTCACCTCGCCCCGCTCGTCGGTGACCGGCCGGACCGAGAAGTCGATGACGGGGTTGCGGTTGGCGCCCTGTATGCGGAGTTCTCGGCGGTAGAACTCCCCCTCGGCGGCCTGTTCGACGGATTCGTAGGCGACGCGACGCGTCTCGTCGTTCAGTTGGAACCAGTATGCATCCCAGAGCGGCTTGTCGATGGCGTCCTCGCGGTCGACGCCGGCGAACTGCAGCGCCGTCTCGTTGGCCTCGATGAGCGTCCCGTCCGGTTCCATCAGCCCCGTGAACTGGAACGTCTGGTTGAAGATGGCGTCGTAGCGGCGCTCGCGTTCCTTGCGTTCGGTGATGTCCCGGAAGTACACCGAGATGCCGGCGTCGGCGGGGAAGATTCGGAGCTCCAGCCACTGGTCGCCCCCGGCGTAGAACTCCTCCAGAGAGGTCGTTTCCCCGCGCTCTCTGGCCGCGCGAAGTGCCGACTCGAAGTTGCTGTCGACGGTCTCCGGAAACGCCTCCCAGACGGTCGTCCCGAGCAGCTCCTCGCGGTCGCGAGCGAGCAGTTCGGTCGCGCGCTCGTTGACGTACGTGTAGCGCCACTCGGTATCGAGCGCGACGAAGCCGTCGTCGATGCGTTCGTACACCCGGCGAATTCGCCGGTCGGCTTCGCTCGCGCGTTGCTCGGCGCGGTAGCGCTCGACGGCGTTCTCGATGCGGTTGGCGAGGACGGTGAACTTCTCGACGCCGGTCCCCTTCTGGAGGTAGTCGGTGACGCCGGCGCCGATGGCCTCACCGGCGATCTCCTCGCTTCCCTTCCCGGTGAAGAGGATGAAGGGAATATCCTCGTCGCGCTCGCGGACCCGCTCGAGGAACTCGATGCCGTTCATCTCCGGCATGTCGTAATCGGAGACGACGCAGTCGATTTCGTCGAGATGTTCGAGCGCCTCCGACGGCGATGTCGTGGTGCGGACCGAGAGGCCGTGTCTCTCGAGGAACGGCTCGCAGGCCCCGAGGAACGCGTCGTCGTCGTCAAGATGGATGACGACCGGTCGACCGTCCCCTTCGGTGACACCACCTGACATTCAGTAGGCGTATTTCGTGAAGACTACTAACTGTACTGTTCGCTTCGAGCACCGCGTGTGGAGAAACGAAACGGGCGCCGAAGTCTCAGTCGAGGTCGATGTTCGCCGAACTGCCGATTCGGTCGAGCGTGATTTCGAGGATGCCGTTGTTGAACGTCGCCGACGCCGAGTGTTCGTCGACGCGGGCGGGGAGTTCGATGCGCTCCTCGTAGTCGCTCGTGTCCGTCGACGCCGAGATGGTGACGTGGCGACCGTCACATTTGATGTCGATGTCTTCCTTGCGGACACCGGGCATGTCCGCGACGACCCGGAGTTGGTCGTCGGTCTCGTAGATGGAGACGTGGGCGTCGCTACCGAAACCGGCGTTGCCCGCCGCGCTCACGCCGCCCGTCATCTCCTCCATCATTCGCTCTATCTCGCTGAAGATGTCGTCGAAGGGGTCGTCGCGGTCGTCACGGCGCATACTCGTCGGTATGTGAGTCGCCATCAAAAGCCTTCTGTCGAGGGCAGAAATCGATACGCGGCGACGACGGCGGTTAGAAGCCGACGCCCATCGTCTCGTTCGTTCGCTGGATGGACTCCTCGGCGTCGGCGGTGCCCAACACGGCGCGGATGGCGTCGACGTTCTCCGGCACCACGTCTGACTCCTGATGAATCGCCTGGAACAGATACAGGT
>JBMCDV010000097.1:0-5923 GCA_048618255.1 Natronomonas sp.
GCAACGACGTGATTCCGACGGCGATGCACGTCGCCGCACTGGAGGCCGTCGAGCGCGACGTGATTCCGGGACTGGAGACGCTGGCCGACGAACTCGCCGAGAAGGAAGGCGAGTTCGACGATGTCGTCAAGACCGGCCGAACCCACCTGCAGGACGCCACGCCGGTCCGTCTCGGACAGGAGTTCGGCGGCTACCGAACCCAAATCGAGAAAGGCATCGAGCGAGTCGCCTCGACGCGGGACCACCTCGGGGAACTCGCCCTCGGCGGCACCGCCGTCGGGACGGGTCTCAACACCCACCCCGAGTTCCCCGGTCTCGCCGCCGAGTACATCTCCGCCGAGACCGGCCTGGAGTTCCGGGAAGCCGACAACCACTTCGAGGCACAGGCGGCCCACGACGCGATGAACGAGGCCCACGGCGCCCTGCGGACGGTCGCCGGGTCGATGAACAAAATCGCCAACGACCTCCGACTGCTCGCCTCCGGCCCCCGAAACGGGCTCGGCGAAATCGAACAGCCGGAGAACCAGCCCGGCTCCTCGATTATGCCCGGCAAAATCAATCCGGTCGTCGCAGAGTCGGTCAACCAGGTCCACAAGCAGGTCGTCGGCAACGACGCAGCCGTCTCCGCCGGCGCCGCCCGCGGCGAAATCGACCTCAACCTCTACAAGCCGGTACTCGCGTACAACTTCCTGCAGAGTGCGAACCTCATCGCCAACAGCGCCGCCGTCTTCGGCGAGCGCTTCGTCGGCAAACTCGAAGCCAACGCCGACCACTGCCGGAAGAAAGTCGAGGGGTCGATGGCGCTCGCGACGGCGCTGAACCCCGCCATCGGCTACGACAAGGCATCGAAAGTCGCGAAACAGGCCCTCGCAGAGGGCAAGACCGTCCGTGAGGTCGCCGTCGAGGAGGGCTACCTCTCCGAGGCGGAGGCCGACGACGTCCTCGACCCGCGTGCGATGACCGAGCGGGTCATCCTGGGCGACGACTGACGCCCCTCGACCCGCGGCGTGACGGCCGCGGTCACTTCGCATGAACCGACTGAACGCCCGCATCGACGCGTATCTATAATAAACTTATCGGCGGGTTTTCTCCGGGAGAAAACGCCCTCGGTGGGTTATGTACCCGTGGTGTCTCTGGAGGGATATGAACCCGATGGAGTCCTCCTCCGCGGAATCCAGTTCCCAGATCAGCATCGACCGCCTGCAGGCCGAACTCACCGGTGAGGACGACCCCGCCGCTTCGGGTAGCGCCGTGACGGACCTCGTCGCCGACGTGGAAGCCTCCGTCGCCGGCCGCGGCGGCCTCTCATTCGAGGAGTCCTACGTCAAGACCTCCCTCGACGAACTCCTGTTGTCGCTCGTCGGCCTCCGAACCGCCGACACCCACGGTAAGCAATTGCTCGACGACCTGGCCAGCGAGTTCGACACCGTACTCAGTCCGGGTACCGTCTATCCGCGGCTTCACGGGCTCTGTGACGGCGACGTACTCGAACAGCGCGAACTGGTGAAAACGAAGGAGTACACCCTCGCTGACGAGGACGCTGCTCGCGCTCAGGTCGCCGAAGCGGCTCGACAGCACCTCGCGTTGGGGATGGTGTTCCACGCGGCGCTGGAAGCCGGCGAGTTCTGAGTGGTCCGCTGGACGCGTCGGTCGTCTCGCGGATGGTGCCTTTTTTGACGCTCCCCGCCGGAGCGATTCGTAATGAGCTACGACTACGAGGAGTTGGGTCTCGTCGCCGGGCTGGAGATTCACCAGCAACTCGACACCGAGACCAAACTCTTCTGTAACTGTCCGACTGAGCGCCGCGAACCGGAGGAATCGGTCCGGTCGTTCACGCGATACCTCCACCCGACGAAATCCGAACTCGGCGAACTCGACGAGGCGGCTCTCGAGGAATCCCGCGTCGACCGCGAGTTCGAGTATCTCGCTTTCGACACCACCTGTCTCGTCGAAGAGGACGACGAGCCACCGCACCGACTCGACAGCGAGGCACTCGATACCGCGATGGAAATCGCCTCGCTGCTGGACTGTGAGGTCCTCGACCAGGCCCACGTCATGCGGAAAATCGTCGTCGACGGCTCGAACACCTCGGGCTTTCAGCGCTCGTCGCTCGTCGCCACCGACGGCGAAATCACGACTTCGGAGGGGCCGGTCGGCATCGCGGATATGCTACTCGAAGAGGAGTCCGCCGCACGCATCGAGGGACGCGACGCCGGAGTCACCTACGGCCTCGACCGGCTCGGCATTCCGCTGGTCGAAATCGGAACCAAGCCGGACATCCGCTCGCCGGAGCAGGCGCTGGAAGCCGCCGAGCGAATCGGGATGTTGCTCCGCTCGACGGGAAAGGTGAAACGGGGTCTCGGCACCATCAGACAGGACGTCAACGTCTCCATCGCCGACGGCGCCCGCGTCGAGATGAAGGGCGTCCAGAGCCTCGACGACATCGACGACCTCGTCGAGGGCGAAGTCGGCCGACAGGTCGCACTGCTCGATATCGCCGCAGAACTGCAGGAGCGAAACGCTGCGGTCGCCGAACCACAGGACGTGACCGAGGTGTTCGCGGACACCGACAGCGGCGTCATCGCCGGTGCGGAAGCCGTCCACGCCGTCCGACTCGAAGGGTTCGACGGTCTCGTTGGTCGAGAGATTCAGCCCGACCGCCGGCTCGGCACGGAGTTCTCCGACCACGCCAAACGACACGGGGCGGGCGGCATCTTCCACACCGACGAACTACCGGCGTACGGCGTCACCGAGGCCGAGGTCGAGGCGCTTCGTGAGGCCGTCGCTGCGGACGCCGACGACGCCGTCGCGCTGGTGGCGGCCGACGCCGAGGTCGCCGAAGGGGCCATCGACGCCGTCGCCGACCGCGCGGAAGTCGCCATCCACGAGGTTCCCGAGGAGACCCGCGGCGCCAACGAGGACGGCACCTCCCGGTACCTCCGGCCACTTCCCGGCGCCGCGCGGATGTACCCCGAGACCGACGTACCGCCGGTCGAACCCGACCCCTCCACAGTCGAGACGCCCGAACTACTCACCGAGAAAGTCGAACGGTATCAATCGGAGTTGGGTCTCGGCGAAGGACTGGCCGAACAGGTCGCCTACGGCCGACACATGTCGACGTTCGAGGAAGCCGTCGAACGCGGTATCGACCCGACGACGGCCGCCGGCACGCTCGAATCGACGCTGACGGAACTCCGACGCGACGACGTGCCCGTCGGGAACCTCACCGCAGAACAGTTGCTCTCGGTGCTGGAACTCGTCGAGGACGGCGAGTTGGCCAACGAGGGAATCGGCCCGGTCCTGACGGAGTTGGCCGAAGACGGGTCGCTGTCGGCCGAGGAAGCAATCGAGGAAGCCGGTCTCTCCGGCGTCGACCGCGAGGAAGTCCGGGACGTCGTCGAAGAGGTCGTCGAACGCAACGCCGAACAGGTCAAATCCGAGGGGATGGGCGCCTTCTCGGGGCTCATGGGCGAGTGTATGGGTGCTCTCCGCGGGAAGGCCGACGGCGAAGTCGTCTCGGAGTTGCTGCGCGAAGCAATCGGCAAGCGGACCTGAATCCTCAGGACTCGTCGCCTTCGTCGCCGCGGGGAATCTCTCCCGTCGCCCGCAGCGCCCCGCGCCGCAGGACGCCGCGCATCGTTCTGGCCTCTCGACCGGTCGGCTGGCCGCGAGCGATGAGCCACCGGAACAGCCGCTCTGTCTTCTTTATCTTCTCCTCCGGATGCCCCACGTCGTGGAGGTATTCCGAGAACGTCTCGTAGAGCCCCTCGATTTCGTGTTCCTCGGCGCGGACGTGTGCGTTCTCGGGGTGTTGTGTCTCCTCGACGGTCAACTCACGGAGTTCGTATAGGACGATGGTCGCGGCCTGGGCGAGGTTGAGTACGGGGTATTCGCCGCTGGCCGGAATCGAACACACTCGGTCCAGTCGAGCGACCTCCTCGTTGAGCAGTCCGACGCGCTCGCGGCCGAAGACGATGCAGACGTCGGCGTCGAGTTCCGCCAACTCGTCGGTGAGGTCGGCGGGTTCGACGAACGGGTACCGGACGTGTTTGCGTGCGTCCTCGTTGGTCGTCGCGGTGCAGGCGACGGTGTAGAAGTTCTCGACGAGGTACTCGAAGTCGACTTCGCGGGCGTTCGGCAACACGTCCTCGCGGGCGTGGCCGGCGAAGCCGTAGGCCTCGCCCTCCGGGTCGAGTTCGGGCGGGTCGACGAGATACAGCTCCGAGAGCCCGAAGTTCTTCATCCCGCGTGCGATGGTGCCGACGTTGCCCGGCGTTTCGGCGCCGACGACGGCGACTGCGATATCGACCATCTAGGTGATGTCGGAGTAGTCCATTCCGATGGCGTCGAGGTCCTCGTCGTCGAGCTCTTCGATTGCCTCTTCGAGTTCCGGCACGTCCTCGCCCATGTCTGGGGTCGGAATCTCGTCGGGTTCGGTGTCGACGTACTCCAGCCCCTCGTAGTCGTCGGGTGCGCGGTTGCCGGCGGCGAACCACTCGTGGAACCGGTCGGCGAAGTCGGAATCGCCTTTCGCCTGTTGCCCCGGCCCCTCGCGGAACCAGTAGAGGAACTGCGGTTCGTGCTCCGGACAGAGCAGCACCTCCGACAGCGGTTCACCGTAGACGATGCGGGCGACGTTGCAGTCGGCCTTCTTCTCGTTGAGCAACCAACACACGTCACACGGTTCGCCGGCGACGACGCGCAGGCGGATGAGGCGCCGACGCGTCTCCTCGCTCATCTCCTCGAGCGGTCGGATGTCGTCGTTCTCGTCGAACACCTCCTCTTCGTCGAAGCGCCACCCCCGAAGCGCGATAGAGACCTTTCCCATGGGCGGGATTTCGTGATGGGTGCGTATAAGCGCGTCCGTCCGCGACGGCGTCGTCGGCTGCCGATACCCGACGGCTTTACCGGGCGGCACCCGAATTCGAGGTATGCGAACGGTAGACGCCGCAGGGCTCTCCATCGGCGACGACCACCCGCCGCGAATCATGGGCGTGTTGAACGTCTCCGAGGAGTCGCCGTACGACCCGAGCGTGTTCGACGACGCCGGCGAGGCCGCCGCCTACGTCGACCGCGAACTCATCGACGAGGGCGCCGACATCGTCGACGTAGGGCTGGAGTCGGCGAACAAGCGTTTCGAGGTGCTGTCGGCCGACGAGGAACTCGACCGCCTCGACACTGCTGTCGAGACCCTGGAATCGACCTCCAAAAACGCCGTCTGGTCGATAGAGACGCGGTATCACGAGGTCGCCGAAGCGGCCCTCGATGCGGGCTTCGAGATGGTCAACGACATCTGTGGCTTCGCCGACCCCGAGATGCCGCGAGTGTGCTCGGAGTACGACGTGGCCGTCTCGAAGATGGCCTCGCCGCCGGACCTCGAACGTCCCGGAGCGGTCGAGGACCCCGACGACATCTACGAGGCGCTGTCGATGAACGGCTTCACCGAGAAGACGCTCGTCGACCCCGCCTTCGGCGGATGGTCGGAGGATAAGACCCTCGAAGACGACCGCGAGACGTTCGACCGCCTGCGGGAGTTCCGCGGCTACGGCCGGCCGATTCTCGTCTCCATCAACCGGAAGAACTTCCTCCGCGAAATTGCCGGCAGAGACACCGAGGAAGCGCTGCCGGTGTCGCTTGCGGCCACGTCGATGGCGGTCGAACGCGGCGCCCACGTCGTCCGAACCCACGACGTGGCCGAGACCCGCGACGCCGCCCTCGTTGGCTACGAGTTCCGACGCGACCGACTCCGGGACCCCGAAATCGGCGTCGAAGAGCTGGACGTGACAACGGACGGGGAGTTCGCCCGCCACCTCGACCGCGTGGCTGACTCCGAGGACGAACCCGCAGTCACGACTCACACTTTCGAGCTCCGATTGCCCGAAGAAGCCGAACGCTACCTCGCCAGACGCGCTACGACGGAGGG
>JBMCDV010000098.1:0-5864 GCA_048618255.1 Natronomonas sp.
AGCGTCGCCACGACGCAGGCGACGATGATGAGGCCGTACAGCGAATCTCGGAGGAGTCGGGCCATGGACGTGTTGGTTGGTCGAACACAATGAGCGTGTCGGCACACGTAAGCGAAACGCCCTTCGGAACCACGGCCGCGGGGTGGGTATGGACCGAGAGTTTCCCTTCCACGTCGAGTTGCCCGTCCGGTATCGGGACCTCGACACGCTCGAACACGTCAACAACGCCGTCTACGGGACGTACCTCGAACAGGCGCGAATCGAGTACTTCGAGGCCGTCCTGGACGTCTCCTTCGACGAGTTGGGGATGGTACTGGCTTCGATAGAGATGGATTTCCGGCGCGCAATCGTCCTCGACGACGAGTCGGTTCGAATCGACTGTGGCGTCACCGACATCGGGGACTCCAGTTTCCGGATGGGATATCGGGTGTACGCCGGCGGGGCCGACGACCCCGCGGCGACCGGGGAGACGACGCTGGTGGTCGTCGACGAGACGGGGACGAAACCGGTTCCCGAATCGTGGCGGGAGGCGTTCCGCGAGTTCGAACCCGAACTCTGAGGGGGTCAGCGACGCTTGACTTCCCAGCCCGAGTCGGTGTGGCGGGCGACCGCCTGAAACGTCGAGGTAATCGTCGAGACGGTCTGTTTGTCCTGGGTGTCGGGGTCGAGATGGAAGTGCGCACGGGCGTCGGCACCGGAGATGCGCGTCGTGATGAGGTGGAGAAAGCGGTAGATGCTGTGGGTCTCGCCGTACTGCAACAGCGTCGTCAGCGAGTCGAAACAGACGGCCATCGCCCGGTCGGCTTCGTGCCAGCGTTCGAGGTACTTGCTGACGACCATCCCGATGCCCGTGAGGTCGCCGGGACTGGAGAGGTACTCGACGGTCACTTGGTCGGGGAGGTCGTCTTCGGTCTCCCCCGGTCGGGTGAAGGCGTCGCTCGTCGTGACGACGACGAGCTCTTCGGGGAGGTCGCCGACGCGTTCAATCCAGCCGTCGACCCACTGCTTGGGCGACAGCATGAAACTCACGACGAGTACCGCCCGTTCGTCGCCGGCCGTCAGGAGGCGCTTACAACCTGTATCGACGGATTCGTCGACGCTCGGGCCGAGAACGAGCACGTTCGACACGTCGGCGATGTCGTCGAGTGCTCCCGCTGATGACATGCCGGTTCTCCGTCGGCACCGAATAAAAACGGTTGGGCCGACACGGATTCGTGTCGTCGGTCAACAGTTTTGTCGGTCGCTGTCCTGTGGCACCCATGGCACTGACGGGCGATTCGGAGTTAGCGGAGTTCGACGCCGAGGCCGCACTCGAGCGGGCGCGAGACGTCTGTGGCGACGGCGTACAGTCGTTCATGGAGTTCTCACAGAACGAGTACAATATCCTGTACGTCCACGACGACATCGTCGAGATGTATCGCGACGAACAGCACCTCCGAGAGCACTACGCACGCGTGTTGGACCACCTGCACATGGACTTCATGGAACGGGACACCTACGAGAACGCGCTGTTGCCGAACGCCGGTCGCGTCACCTCGCTCGTCACTCACACCGAGGAGTTGACCCTGCTCAGACTGCTCGGAGAGACGACCGGGCTGTACATCGCTCTGGACCCCGACTGCTCTGCGGAGGCTGTCTCCGAGGCCATCGGGCCGCTACGCTGAGCGCCACTCTTCGGCCCGGGATTCGGCGGCCTCGCGGTCCTCGAAGGTTTCGTGTCGGTACGTCTCCCCGTCGGGGGCCTGCTCGAGGCGGTCGAGCGTAACTGCCCATCGACCGTCGGCGGTGTGCCGAAGGCGGACGAAGGCGTTGTGGTCGCTTCGGCTCCAGACGGCGCCGTCCTCTCGCTCCTCGTGAGTCCAATCCATGGATTCGAATCGATTGCCGGCGGAGAAAAACCCGCCGACACGCTCATTGATACTCGGGTCCGTTCTCCGCTGTGGCGACTGACGACCCGACATCGATACGCACGCTCGCGGTGACGACCGACGACGTGGTGGCCGCACTCGAGGCCAACGAGCGCCGCGACGCCGGGGCGGTTCTCCGAGTGACGCCGCCGTTCAGCGGCCGGATGCGTGCCCGACTGCACCTCGCGGGCGCCGAACAGGAGTACGACGACCCGAAGCCACTCCACCTGCCGCCGGAGGTGTTCGTCGACTCCGTCCCCGAGTTCCCGACGGCCGACCGAACCGAAGACGCCCTCCGCTTCCATCCGGAGCGAACGTACGCTCCCGAGACACATCGCGAGTACCACGAACGGGCAGTGGCGGCGTGGCGGCGCGCCGTCCGAGACCAGCTCCGTGAGACGACGACCATCCGGACACCGGAGGGCCCCCACGAGGTCGACCTCGCGATGCTCGGGTGACTGTCCGTCCGACCGTGACCGTCTCAACGGCGTGAATAAAACCTCTCGCCCGCGCTGGAGTGTCCGTGAAAGGTCGACGACACTGTGAAACGTGTGAAATATTCTCGTGGTTATTAGTGGGTTTCGTGTGTGTTGTGTGGTAGACGATGAGCCCCTCCACGTCCCCCGACGACTCCCTGATTGGAGTGGTCAAGTCGGCGCAGTCGTATCTCAGTGGGCCACTGGAGGCGCTCGCCTTCTGGAGTGCGGTGTTCCTGCCGTTCTGTCTGCTCGCGCTCTTCGCCAGCGGGTTCGACGGTCCGACGGATTATTTCGTGTTCGCCGCCCTGGTCGTCGCCAACGTCGCCGCGGTCGTCGTCGGTCACGACTACCGACAGTAACGGGCCATTACCCGGTCACAGATGCCGGTTCAGTTCGGCACGGATTTCCCGTCGTTTGATGAGCAGGAAGCCGACGAGGATGACGAGGAAGCCGAGGACGGTCGGTGCGTCGATGACCTCCTGAAGGAAGAGGAAGCCGGCGAGGGCGGCGAAGACGGGCGCGACGTAGGAGACGAGATTGATTTCGATAGGGCCGAGACGTTCGAGCAAATCGAAGTAGATGAGGAAGCCGGCGGCGCTGGCGACGACGGCGAGATACACCAGTGCGACCGTCGCACGGAGCGGCGGGAGTCCCGAAACGGACTCGCCGAGACCGACGCTGAGCGCGTGCATCAGCGCGGCGCCGCCGACCATCGACCACGCCTCCATCGTCTCGATGGGGAGGTTGGTGTCGAGTCGGCGCGTGAGGACGCTCCCGAGGGCGAAACACAGGGTCGCACCGAAGACGAGCGCTTCGAACCGCGACCCGACGAGGTTCGCCGGGTCGGGTCGGGCGAGAATCGCGACGCCGACGAGACCGATGACCATCCCGACGATACCGACGACGGTGAGTCGCTCTTGAGGGAGGAGCGCGCGAGCGAAGGCGGTCGTGAGGACGGGCGACAGCGAGACGATGACTGCCGCGGCGGCGCTCGTCGTCCCGCGTTCGCCGACGAACAACAGCGCGTGGTATCCGGCGATGAGGAACACGGCCCCGACGGCGACGAGGAGCCACTCCGAGCGGCCGCGCGGCCGCCAGCGGTCGACCGCCCACGCGGCGTACCCGAGCATCAGCACGCCCGCGATGTCGTAGCGAACGGCGGCGAACAGCACCGGTGCGTCGAAGAAGTACGCCGGATTTCCGGGTTCGCCCAGCCCCGCTTTGATAGCCATGAACGCCGACCCCCACGCGGCGGCGAGCGCACAGAACAACACCAAGTTTCGATAGCGCACGACGGAACGGCGTCGGCCGTCGGCCTCAAGCTTTCGGGATGGGGTAAGAAGTAAGTCTATCGCCCGACGGGAGATGATATGGAGAGGGAGGTGGGTGGTGGAACCCCAAAAATACGACTCGTCGCTGCGGGCGTTCTCGTCGTCCTCATCGTGGTAGTCGGTGCCTACACGGGTTCGATGCTCGTCGGCGATTTGACCGACCCGACGCCGAACGCGTCGTTCACCCACGAGTACGACAACGGCACCGTGACGGTAACACACGCCGGCGGCGATTCGTTCACGACCGCAGAGACCGCCCGACTCGAGGTGTCGTCGCCGGAGGCCGAAGTGACGACGACGTGGGCTGCTGCCGACGAGTCGTTCCCAGTCGAGGAGGGCGACAGCGTCCGCTTGACGGGCGTCGAACCGGGCGTGACAGTTCGCGTAATCTGGACCGGTACCGGCGAGGAGCCGTCGTTTCGGGTGCTCGAAGCCTTCGAAATCAGCGCCGAGTGAACATCGCGAGCAGGACCACTCCCAGTATCAACCCCAGCACACCGGCGGTCGGGGATTCGGCTTCGACGCCGACTGCGAGTAGCCCGAACACCGCGAGGACGGCGATACTCACGCCGAGCAGTTCCAGTACACGGGTGATACGGCGTTGCCGGTCGGTCGGCTCTCGACTCCCGCCGGTCGAATCCATCGCTTTCTCAGGCGTTCCGTTCGTCGCGGAGTGCCCGAAGCAGGTCCTCCCGGGTGACGACGCCGAGTAGGGCGTTGGCCTCGTCGACGACCGGAAGCCGGTTGATGTCGCGTTCCTCGTCGGCGAGAAGGACGAGCAGCTCGTCGAGGTCGGCCTTCGGGCCGACGGTCACGACTTCGGTCGTCATAACCTCGCTAATCGGGCGGCCGGCGTTTCGAATCATGTCGACGCCGACGTCGAAGTCGTCCCACGAGATGTCGATAGCGTAGGTGAGCGATTCGAGAAACGGCGGGAATCCGACGGGAATCCACAGCGTCCGGTCGGAGGGCTGGAACAGATCGACCAAATCGCCCTGCGTGACGATGCCGACGATGATGCCGTCCTCGGTGACGGGGAAGCCGTTGAAATCGGCGCGAGCGAGTCGCGTCAACACCTCGCTCACGTCGTCATCCGGAGAGACCGTCTCCACGTCGCGTGTCATGATATCGCGGGCCTGCATGTCCCGACGTACAGTCCCCCGTCCGATGTGTGTTCCGGTCGTCGGAGTCAGTCGGTCGTCGGTTCGGGGTCCCGATCACCCGCGTCGATGCGTGCGGTCTCCGCCGTCGACTCCTCTCCGAGCGCGGTTCGAAGGCGCCCGAGAACGATACAGACGACGTAGATGGCGACGGCGATGAGAACGATGACGCCGCCGGCCGTCGCCTCGCCGTAGTACGACAGCCCGATACCGACGACGACGGCCAACTCCGCGAGGACGACCGACGAGAGCAGCGACCCGGTGAAACTCCGGGAGACCTGTGCCGCCCCCGCGACGGGGACGACCAGCATCGCCGCGACGAGGATGACGCCCATTATCTGCATCGCACCGACGACGACGAGCGCCGTGAGGACGACCATCGTCCGGTTGTACCAGTTGACGGGGATGCCCGCCACCTCGGCTGCGGTCTCGTCGAAGGTGACGTACAGCAGTTGGTTCCGGGTGAGTGCGACTGTCCCGACGATGACGGCGAACAACACGAGCAGTATCGCCGCGTTCTCACGGGAGACGGTCGCGAGGTTCCCGAAGAGGTACTGGTCGATTCCGACCGACAGGCCGCCGGCGTTGAGACTGATGAGCGTCGTCCCCAGTGCGAACCCCGTCGAGAGGACGATGGCCATCGATACGTCGTTGTAGGCGTCGGTCACCTCCGAGATTAGCTCGATACTCAGCGCCGCTATCATCGCGACGATGATGGCAGTAAGGTACGGGGAGACGCCGAAGTCCAACACGGCGTTCAGGAACAGACCGACGGCGACGCCGGCGAAGGCGGTGTGGGCCAGGGCGTCACCGATGAGCGCCAGTTGGCGGTGGACGAGAAACGTCCCGATGAGCGGTGCCATCACGCCGACACACAGTCCGACGAGCACCGCGCGGTGCATGTACTGGTACTGCAGTAACTCCAGGCCGGTTGCCTCGGCCAACAGGAACATCAGTTCCGACCACTGCGACAGGAGCCAGTACATG